>JACPCA010000003.1 GCA_016180035.1 Candidatus Woesearchaeota archaeon | reverse complement strand
GTATCTTGACAAGCCAGTGCCTATATTTAATAGCTCTTACAATTGCGATATACCATTTTCACTTGCAAGGTCAGGAGATGATATTTATGTGAGGTGCCACATGGCAAGGGAAGAGCGTGAGGAAAGATTAAAGAATGCACAAAAATGATTTCACCCTTATTTTTTAGTCTTCAACATCCTGTTTTGCTGGTTATGCCGCAACTTCGATTTCCTGCTCAGCGCCGCTGATAAGATTCCAATCAAGCTTGATGAGCTGCTTCACTGCAGGATTATTGGTATTAAGCTTGTAGAGATCTGATTTTCCGATACGCCTCGTTTTTATCACAATATTATTCTTCTCAAGTTTACCCCAAAATGTTTGTAATGTTGAATAGCTGACGCCAGCATTTTTTGCAATTTCTGTAAGCGGATAGTCAAAGAGCTGGTATGTGATGAGAAAATCAAGCACCCTGATGAGGGAGTTTTTTCCAAAAATTTCGATGAAAATCGTTTCAGAGCTCATGGTGCGATTAGGTTTCACATCCTAAAATATTCCGAAGCGTATAAATTTTTCTATTTTTTACATTTAAAAATAGAAATATTTAAATTTCCAGTACACCCTGGAAAAGTGATGATAAAAAGGTTGGATATCTTGAAAAAGAACAAACGATGTACCTTGCTTGTTAAGAGAATTTATATAGACAGACCCCTTCTTTCTCCTAACATGCTGTTCATGATTATATTGTCGGATTCGCTCTTGCAGTCTTGCTTCTTTCCAGCTGCTCTAAAGAACGAGACAATAAACAAGTGCCGACCATGCCATCACTTCAGCTAACAAGCAGCGCATTTTCCAACAACGGAAAAATCCCATCACTATACACTTGTGATGGAAGCAATACCAGCCCGCCATTGTCCATCAGCGGCGTCCCTGCCGAAGCAAAAAGCCTTGTGCTGCTCATGGATGACCCTGATATCCCAGAGTTTGTAAAGCAGAAGTTTGGCATCACCGTGTGGGATCATTGGGTCGTGTTCAACATTCCGCCAACAACGGCAGCGATTTCCGAAGGAAAAAATCCGCCAGGCGTGTTTGGAAAGAATACCGGCGGCAAGAATGCCTACGGCGGCCCGTGCCCGCCGGATAGGGAACATCGCTACTTCTTCAAGCTGTACGCGCTGGATACTCTGTTGGACCTTCCTGCTGGAGCAACAAAAACAGCTGTCGAGCAGGCGATGAAAGGCCGCGTTCTGG
This sequence comes from Candidatus Woesearchaeota archaeon, assembly GCA_016180035.1. Classification (GTDB taxonomy): domain Archaea; phylum Nanobdellota; class Nanobdellia; order Woesearchaeales; family UBA12501; genus JACPCA01. The sequence continues at coordinate 10,889 of JACPCA010000003.1, read as the reverse complement.
CAGAGGCGAGGCTGGTTGGGTTGTATGAGAGGAAGTGAAGGTGATAAAAGCTATGTGACTACAAATAGTATAAAAACATAATATTTATAAATATGTAGTCACATAACCATCTGATGGTTCAAGTACGCTCTGAAAAGCGAGGAACAAAGACGTATTACTACTTGGAACATTCTGTCCGCAGCCAAGGCACGGTACTAAAAAAACGCCATTATCTTGGTGAGGAGTTGCCTAAAAATATTGATTCGTTAAAAAGGCAATTTTTTCAGGAAATCACCAAAGAACGTTGGTATCCTCTTCTTGAAGCCATCAAGAAATATTATATTAAAGAACAACAAGGAATGCCGTCCTCCCTAAAAGAAAAGGAACTGGCTCATTTTGCTGTAAAGTTCACCTACGATACCCAAAGAATTGAGGGTTCAACCCTGAGTTTGCGTGAAACTGCTGACCTTTTGGAACGAGGGTTGACACCACAAGAAAAACCTCTTCACGATGTTAAAGAAGCGGAAGCACACAGAGATGTTTTTTACAAGATGATTGAGTATCAGAAAGACCTTTCTTTACAAATCATCTTGTACTGGCATAAATTGCTGTTACAGAAAACAAAACCTGACATTGCCGGGAAACTGCGGCAGCATCAGGTTAAGATATCTGGCAGTAGATTTATGCCTCCTTCCCCAGTAGAGATAGACGCTTTACTTGATGAGTTTTTTGCCTGGTACCATAGCAACAAAAAGAGGATACACGCAATTGAGCTTGCTGCTTTAGCCCATCTCAAATTTGTCACCATCCATCCCTTTGGCGATGGCAACGGAAGGATAAGCCGCTTGATAATGAATTTTATCTTGCATAAGCATCAATATCCTCTTTTGAATGTACCTTATGAAAAAAGAAACAGCTATTATACCGCGTTAGAACGGGCACAAGTAAAAGAGCAGGATTCTATTTTTGTGCAATGGCTCATAAAACGGTATATTAAAGAACACGGCTCTGTCCTAAAATCTCGATTAAAGGTGGTGCTACTGCCAAGCGCCGTGCCCGATATCCTAAGCGGATGCCCGGATACTCGGGATACGAGCGGTTGGCACGCTCGAACAGAGCGCAGTAGCACCACCTTTAACGAGGAGGCACTGCCGCGCTCCGTTCGCATGGGTACCATGCGTAATCGCAACGAGTCTTCAGGTATCGCAAGATACCTGAAAACTACGCTCGGCGGCAGTGCCTCCGAAAAAGATTTAGGACAGAGCCAAAGAACACAAAAAGTAGTTATACTAGAAACCGGCTCTGTAGAAAATCTTTCTTCATAGCCAGACGTCAAATCGCTGTTTTTGACTAAAAAACACAAAGATTTTCTACAGAGCCTAATTTACCGTCACCCTTAAATACAACCCTCTTTTTTCTATCGCTTGATAAGCATGGTAAAAAAAATCAAGAAAAAGAAACCGTGGCGCCCTATCGAACGTGCCGCTGCAGCAGGCGCAAAATTAGACGCAAAAAGCAGGGAATTGCATCAGCTGATTGACGGGCTTGATGATTCGGACATGGGAATCCCTCCCCCGGACATGAAACGGTCTGATCAGGAGATTGCATTTGCCATGACGCAAAACCTGTTCCGCCGCGTCTATCACGGCCTTCGGGACGAGCCGATAGAGGTTCAGCACGATCTCCTGTCAAAGATGAAGGCTGCTGCTGTTGATCTCATGGCGTACGGTGATCAGTTCCAGAGCACTGCTGATGTCAGCAATCCATCCATCAAAGCATCTACGGATGTCCTGTACCGTTATGCACGGCAGAGAGGACTATGGGATGAAAAGGTTGTCGAAGATGTCCTGCACTCGGATTCACGTTCCAATTTCCTTCAGTTTACGCCTAAACGGTTTGCTGCTCACATCACTGGCGACGAGCTTCTTGATTTGTGGAATGACATGGAACGGCAGCATGAAATGCTTCATCAAGATTATCGCCAGCGCCTCTCCCCGCTTCTCTACGCAAATCCCGTAAAAGATCCGCTTGTTGTCGGCGTCATGACATATGGCCTGTATTTTGCTGCCATATTCTACCAGGCAGTCCAGCGTGATGGCAAGCAGCCAGAGCTTGCGCTGGTGAAGAAGTCACGGCAGGATCGGCAGATGCACGTTTTTCCGACAGAAGAAGGATTGATCCGGAAGGCGATCAGCGCTGGAAGGGACATTGTTGTCGTTGATGACCTCATCCATGACTTCAAAGGACTCTTTGCCATCTATGATTATTTTGGCAAACCGCCGACGATGAGGTTTTCAGCAGGGTTCTATACCAGCCCTCTGCCGCGAGAACTTGACGTGATGGAACGCCCCTTGTTTGAACATCTTCTCCTAAAACCAGAAAAGATTCGTTTTGCCGACCCTCTCGCTCAGCACAGCCTTACCTCAATCCTCCAGTACGGCATGGGCATTGACAGGCAGGAACGGGATGTTATCCTCATGCCGCCCGTGGTTAATATAGAATGAGGAGTTTAGGCACGGCGGCACTTCATATAGGATGACATTTTCGCAACGCAACTTTCACAACCTTTAAATAGCCATACTGCGTTTTTTGTCGTATGAGAAAAAAGGTGATTGCCGGCATCGTTCTTGCTCTTCTTTCCCTTCTCCTCCCTGCCTGCCAGGATCAGCCGATCATCACCGGCCCGCTCAATATCACGCTGAACTATTATGACCCGTTCGTCATTGACCAGAACACGCTTCCCCAGCCCCTTCCCTCGGTAGAAGCAGGACAGGCTGCCGCAGAAAAATTTGCAGCAGCATGGAACGCCAAGGACTATGGCGCCATGTACGACCTTCTCGACCCGTTCCTGTACAAGTACCATGAAAAGGAAGTGTTTTCTGCCATGATGCAGATGAACCCCCGCAAGTATGCTGCAGACCATGTTGAGGTAGAAAAGGTATCGGTCATGTCCTACTATCAGGGCCAGGTAAATTTTCGGGTGACGAATAAAGGCGCTGCAGCGGAAGAGATCATGCTGATGACCTTTGATGAGAATGAGAAGGCAGCCATCTATGGATTCGTAGACTTCTTCAACGCCAACCCTTTCCAGTTCATCTGCGGCGACATATTCAACAGCACCGCTGCCAGCGATCTCCGGACCAGGCAGGAATGCGCCTATGAGCTTGCGTACCGGACAAAGCTGGTCCATGTCTGCAATTCCATCCCTAATATCATCCTGGACCATGGAGAATGTTTTAATATTAGGGCATCAGCATCAGCGTTCAACAATCTCTGCGATGCCTACCCGACGTGCTACGGCATCGTTGGGTATACGACGAACAATGAGAGCCTGTGCAGCTTCAGGTATGACAAGGATATCAAGCGCTGCAATGATGGATGGCAGCTTGCAGAAAAACGGGCAAAGGGCGCTGCAGGATGGGATGGCGATGCGCTTGGAAACAAGCAGGACAACACTACACTCCTGGAGCGGCGGACGTGGGGATCTTGAGTTTAGTACGGCGCGCCCCAAATCTTGTGTTTTTTAGCCGAAAACATCGATTTGACGAGTAAAAACGAAGAAAGACTTTCCACAGAACCGATTACATAACAATCTTTAAATAACCAAAACGCTTTTTTTATCATTATGACCACGAAAGGAGGGATGCGGGAGGGGCTGATCTACCCCCAGCAGGGCATCATACGCCCGACAATGTACCGCGCTGGAGAAAAAGAGATTGTTCTTCGAGGCGACTACGCTGGATTTGGCGAAGGCGATAGTGTTGTTTTCCTGACCGTCCCATATAGTGGGAGCTCAACGATGGCAAGGTATGTCCGAAAGCCAAGAAGAACAAAGCAAAGCATCATGCAGCCATCGCTGCGGGGAAGAAAATAATCTTCTGCGCTAAAAGCTGATGCCAAAAATGATTGTTCACTTCTGCACCAGTAAACTGCATCAGTAAAAAATCAATCCTCCGCAGTGATCCTTCTCGTCTTTGGGATGTAATTCCACAGTTTTCCATCCTTGCATTTCCCGCTTCCCAAGAAGTCATTCTCCCACTTCACGAGCACAAACCCGTTGCCGCCATCAAGCCCTTTGCCGTCCCCTGCAGCAGGAATGGCGGACAGCTCAAGATCCTCGCCCTTCAGCCATTGCCTCATCTGCTCTTTGGCGAGGCTCAGCACGTTTTTTGCCGCAAGCCCTCCAAGGAGCTGGCTTCCCTCGATGCTGAGGCGCAGCTCGTTCGCGTTGTGGTTTTCCCCGAAATAGATGCCGAGAGAATCAACACGAAGCTGGGACAGGTCGATGCGCGATATCTCTTTAGTGACAAGATAGATCTTTTTCTTGGCATTCATCAGCAGCGCGTAGCGCTCGAAGCGCTTCTTCAATGTTGATTCCCTGATGCCCCACTGGCTCTCGAGAAGCTTAAAAATGCCGCGAAGATCTTTGGCGTTGAGGATCTGCAATGTTTTTTTCTGGCGCATCATGCATTATACCTCCCCAAAACTCGCATCCGAAGCAAATCGTGGGCGAGTTTTGGGAATCCATAAATTAGCGGATTTCGCTTTGTGCGAAATCCACTTCAGGCTGCAAAGCGACCATGCGGGCACAAAGAGGCTTTTCAATGCGCTCTATGTTCCCCTGTTCTTTGCAGATTACTGCTCATCATCAACCATCCTTGCTAACTGGTCCCGATCATATCCCCCAGACAGGGCTGTCTTTTCTCCGGATCAGCGCGATTTCCTTGATGGCTTCCACTTCATCAGGCTTGAGATATTTCTTCAGCCCTTTCATCTTGCGGAAGTCTTCTTCTGGAACCGCGCTGTAGAGCACATCGCCCTCGTTGATCTGCCTGCCGACGCTGACGCGGTCCAAGGAGATGGCAAGCTGCTTGCCGCGGGCTGCCTCGCTGACATTCTCCTTATCCACCTGCATGCCTTTGATGGTGGTGATCTCTTTTCCATTGGCGTCCATCATGGCCATGCCTGTCCGCGCCGTGCCGCTCATGATTTCGCACCCGACGACAGCAGGATTGTTCTGGCGGAAGACGTAGCCTTTCATGATCTGGATCTTGCACGGCCGCACGACAGCAGACAGCTGGAGCTCTTCAACCTTTTGGGAATGCTCCTTCTTCCACTGCTCGAGCTCATCCAGGAGCCGGTAGATGACGTCGCTGAGGATGATCTTCACTTTCGGGTGCTGGCCGCAGAGATCCTCGGCAGCATGGACATTAAACCCGAGGATGACGCATTGGAGCGGGTCCTGGTCCCAATTGCTTTCTGCATCCGCAAGGTCTTTCTTGCTGATGTCACCGAGCCCTGCCCGCCGGATCGTAAAGCCCTTGTCCTGCAGGAGCTTGATCATGGCTTCCAACGAGCCGATATTGTCTGCCTTGATCACGATGCCTTCGCTGTCAGTTTCGATGAGGACATTTTCAACATCCTGCTGGATATTCCGCTTGGTCTCTTCAAGCTCCTCCTTCGTCCCTTTGACGCAGGATCGGATAGGCATGCCGGACAAGATGGTGTCAGTATCCGGCGCAGAAATCTTGACACCGCAGGCTGCTATCGCCGACTTGATTGGCTTGAACTTTGTCTTGGCATCCCGCATCTCGCTCAACGGTGTCGGCTCGAACAGGCCGCGCACTTTCGTCACGATCGGATCGCCCAGAGAGCCGATGATGATCGTGTCGTTGACGCGAAGCGTTCCGTCGTAGAGGATGGCATCGATGGTCTTGCCCATCCCTTTCTCTTCCTTCACTTCTAAGATGGTTGCCTTGGCCTGCCCGGCAGCGCTGAGCGTGAGATGCTGCTCCAGGAACCGCTGGGCAAGCCCGGTCAATACCATGATAAGTTCGGGAAGCCCCTCCCCTGTCTTGGCGCTGCAGGGGACGATGGCAACCTGCTTGGTGAAATCGTCTACCCTGTCAAACCGCTCGGACTTCATGCCGTTCTTGTCATAGAGCTGGCCGACGGCCGTGTACAGGCGCTCGTCCACTTTTGCGCCGGCGTCTGCCTGCTGGAGCTGGATGCTTTGCAGGATGTTCTTGTGCTTGTTCTGCCATCCTGGAACAAGGTCGATCTTGTTGGCAGCGATGACAAAGGGGGTTTTGTATTCCTTAAGGATGTCGATGGCCTCGATGGTCTGCGGCTTGAACCCCTCGTTCAGGTCAACAACGACGATAGCGATGTCGGCCAGGCTGCCGCCCCGTTTTCGAAGGGTCGTGAAGGCCGCATGGCCTGGCGTGTCGATGAAAAGCAGGCCTGGAATCGTGAGGTCCATCTTCAGCATGGCAAGAAGATCCCCGCAGATCTTCATAATCGTGCTTAGGGGGATCATGCTCGCGCCGATGGACTGCGTGATGCCGCCAGCCTCTTTTGCGATGATGGCGGTTCCCCTGATCTTATCGAGAATGCTGCTCTTGCCGTGGTCCACATGGCCGAGGACCGAACAGATGGGGCTGCGGAGAGTGGTTGGTAGCAAGGGAGAGGAGGACATTGTGGATCACTCCCTGCAAAGAAGGCAAGGTGCTTTTAAAGGTTGCGAATTCCACAAATATCATACTGTACAACAAAAAATAGTTATTTAGTCCTTTTCGTTGTATGATATTATATTGTGTACAGTACAACCAAAACATTTAAATATCAGTTTAATGTTGTATTGTACAATGGACGAAAAAGAACGCATCCTGCGCGAAAATCTTCAAGAATACCTTGAATTGGCAGAGCATGCGCTGACTCATAAAAAGTATAATTCTGCAGTAACCCTCTTTTTTAAGGCCATCTGCGCAGCAGCTGACCTCTTCATTTTTCTAAAAGAAGGCGTTACTCCTTCATCTCACACCAACCGTTTCAGGATAGTTCAAGAGAAGTATCCTGACCTTTACGACATCCTTGATAAAGACTTTCCATTTTATCAGGACAGCTACACGAAGAAAATGATTAAGGAAGCTGTGGAGGTACTCCAGGAAGATGCTCGAGCAATTGCAAAACGCTGTGAAGAATGAGAAGAAAGATAAGGCAATCTTTGACATTGTCTTGTATGGCTCTGCCGCTAAAGGAAAAAGCAACGCCAACGATATTGATATTGCTGTCATTTTTAGGGAAGGATCCCTAAAAGAGCGGCTTGCAAAAGTTCAGCAGATCAAAAAAAAGATTGTTATCAAAGAAAAGCTTGATGTTAAAGCGATCTCTCTTGAAGAGCTGTTTCAAGACGCATTTTTTGCCCGAAGTGGTATTTTTCTTGAAGGGATCAGCCTTTTTGACGGCAGAGAGTTCTCAAAAAAAATTGGTTTTGATGGCTATTCTCTTTTTGTTTATGCCCTCAAAAATAAGACGCATACCGAGAAGGTGAAGTTTAATTACGTCCTTAGCGGGCGCAATGCCAATGGGATGGTGAAGCTGCTTAACGGAAAGCACCTTGCTCCCGGGGTCATGCAGATACCAATAAAAAACTCGCTGGAGTTTGTGGAAGTTCTAAAGAAGCACGGCATTGAATATTCGATGAAGAATGTGCTGATCAGTAATTAGTATTTCTTGCCGCCTCATCTATGCTCGTTTCTATTTAGCAATCTGCCAAAGAAGATTGAAATATTCAGTCTGCGCTTTTGCCACTTGTTCGCTTTCAATGCTCACTGCAAAGTAAGGCTCTTTCCAGATAAAGAAAACTACCTTATTTTTATAAATAAGCGTCGTGACTGGCGAAAGTAATTTTTTATCTAAATATCTGTACTCTCCATTTTTCAATTTCATAAACTTCACTTTTTTTTCCACAATCGCAAATTCTTTAGCTTTGAACTGGCCTAATTTTAATATTGCTTGCTCATTAAAATATCCTAAAATTTCTTCATATTCTTTTTTGATGCCAATAACTCTATATTCTTTTGCGTTGCTGACAATATCTTTCCCGACAGATTTCAAGCCTTCTTTTCCATAAAATAGTTCACATTTTACAGATTCAGGGGTCTGGTCAGAGATTTTTGTTAATTCTGGAAGTATACTCTCTAATGACAAATATTTTTCTCTGAAGTGGGTTAGCAGTTTATCAGGGGCTAAAGCATTAAAATGTTTAGAATTGTTTTTTATATACGTTGAAATAAACCCCCTGCCGATGAGCCTTGCCATAATGTCATACGTCGTTGTCCTATCAATGCCAGCCTCTCTTGAAATCTTAAGCGCTGAAGAATCGCCTAATTTAATGAGGCTAAGATATATTCTTATCTCTCGTTCTTCAAAGCCCAATTCTTTCAAAACTTCAAATATTTTATTCATAAGAGGTTGAAGATCATGGTCGTATTTAAATGTTGTGGGATTTCCACGACATACATTTATACCGTACCGGCACTTTCACTACAGTATGGCTGAGAATAATGATAACACACTGTTGGATCTTGCGACAAACGTGAGGTTAGCTTACAATCTCCTAAAAAATGAAGGTAGAGTAAACGGTAGAGAAGATTATTATCAGGGAAGGATTGATGCTTACCGAGCCATGGATGATGACATACGAGAACTATATGGGTTAGACGAGGCGGCATTTAAAAGAAGGATAGATGAACGATTCGCGTTTAAACAAATGTCAAAACTTATTCCACGCAGTACATTAAATGAAAACGGAGAATGGGTAAAATATGACGATGGAAGATATACGGTAACATGTAAAGAGGGGAGAGTTATCGATGTTGAAGAGGATCATGAATATAATCAACGATTGCGCAAAAAGGAAAAGTAGCGTATATTTTGTTTTTTCTCCCCCATCACCCCATCAATCCTTTCTCGTACGCATCCTTGATGGAGTTATACCCTTTTTCAGTGACCTTGACCAGCGCTTTCTTGTCCTGTTTTTTTCTCTCCATGAACTGCAGCTCTTCCAGCTTGAGCACCTGCTGGACAGCAGCGCTCATCTTCCTGCGCGGGTCATGATCGGGAAAGATCTCCTTGACGACAGAAGCAAGCGGGACAAATTCCTGCCCGCTGTCATTTCTCAATCTTGTTGCGGCAAGAAGAAGCTTCCTTTCATGGTCCGTGAGGTTGTACTTGATCTTGATTCTTGGCTTTGCTGGAGGCGGAGCCGCCTTCTGATACGCCTCCACAAGCTGGTCGAAGACCTCGATGAAAGCCCTGCCCCTGTTGGTGATGCTGATATAGGTCGTCCCTTCAACAGTTTCGGCAGCGATGAATTCTGCTGCTGCCAGCTGGCGGATGGACGCATCGGGCTGGAAGAGCAAGCCAAGCTTCTTCATGGCGTCCTGGAGCGTTATCGTGTAGGACTTTTCCTTGTCCTGCCGCTCTCGGTCATAGGCCATCTTGAGGATGTTGATGGCAGCCCTGTCCTGAAGAAGCTCTCGTAAGGCCATAGTTGTGAGGGGAATACGACAAGGTTTTTAATGATTGTTGTGCTTTTTCACTCCCCAGAGAAAAAAGGAAACGAGGCCAACATCGGAAGCACCGGAAACACTGGAAAAAAAGGAAAATTTATAAAGGTCTTCTCCAGAGGAACTATCGGTGGTTAGAAAGTGAGAACAAGACCAAGGAAGAGCGCAGCATCGGCGATGACGTTTGCGTCAGTCCTGGAGAACCCGCTGTACCTCCGGAGGGATGTCCTGTACTCCCTTAGCCCTCCGACCGGGTTTCTTCACCGGATCGGCCAGAAAAACGAGCTTATCATGGAACTTGCCCCCATCCTGATGGGCAGCGCTGTTTCTTGCGTCTTTGTGTATGGGAATCCTGGAGCAGGAAAGACCGGCATCCTGCTCAGCCTGCTGGATGAGCTGAAGCAGGAAGCCGGTTCCCGCAGCATGAAGCTCAAGACGGCATACGTCAACTGTTCAGAAAACAGGACAGAAACAGTCATCCTCCTCGAGATCCTCAACCAGCTGAATCCGGCAAAGAATTATCCGAAGATGGGATGGAACAGGGCGATGGTGATAGATGAGTTCTCCAGCGCCCTTGATGACAAGGACACCCAGCTTCTTGTCCTGCTGGACGAAGTGGACTACGTCCTCAAAGAATCAGGGGATGACATCCTGTATAGGCTCAGCAGGATCAACGACACCGTCAAGACCAAGGTGTCAACCATCGTCATCTCCAACGACGTCCGCGTCGCCGATTACCTGAAGCCGAGGACAAGGTCTGCCGTCAGCAGGGTCAAGGTCATCTTCCCGCCGTACACGGATGAGGAATTGTACGACATCCTCAAGGCCCGCTCTTCCCATGCGTTCAAGAGCGGAGTCGTTGCCGACCATGTCCTCCGAAAGATAGCGGAGATCGAGGCTCACCGTGACGGCGATGCGCGAAAAGCCTTGGAACTGCTCGACAACTGCGCCAAGAATGCAGTTGCCAAGAAACGCGCTAAGATAACGCTTGACCTCGTCAACGACGCAGACGCCACGCTCGAGCGCGACCAGACGCTCAACATCATCACGTCACTGACACAGCAGCAGAAGCTCGTCTATCTTTCCATCCTCAAGAACCAAGCCAGCATCATGGGCGGGATGGACGTGTACAAGCTGTACCAGGAAACGTGCAGCTCGTACAACCTCAAGCCCTTGACCGAGCGGAGAGTGCGCTCGTTCTGCGTCAACCTCAAAGACCTTGGGCTTGTCGAGTCAGAGGTGGGATGGCTGTCCGACCTGAAGAAGAAGACGCGCAGGATCGAAGTCACATTGGATGATGCGCTGAAGGAAAAGGTCGTCAAGGTGTTGAGAGATTCGCTGTAAAGGAAAGGCATTGTTTGGCATAATCAAAGTTCAAAACTTGCCAGCGACGTGCTTCGAATACAAGTTTGGGGGGTGGGATGATGGCAGTAAAAAGAAAGCGCGGAAGGCGCCAGCGGGCAAATGGCATCAGGCCGGTCTGTTTTGTTCTCCTTGTCCCCGTGTACTGGCTCGCCATCCAGGAGCACTTCAACGCCCCCGTCGTCGCCACGTACG
>JACPCA010000002.1 GCA_016180035.1 Candidatus Woesearchaeota archaeon | reverse complement strand
ATCACCTTCAACGTGACTAACAACGGGATTGCCAAATCTAACGTGAACTTCAGCATCGTCTCCTCCTCGCGAGGCGATTCGTTCAATGGGACGATCGGAGGCTCCCTTGACGCCGGCTTCATCCGCACCAGAAGCCTCTCCTTGCTCGGCATCAACAAGAGCGTGAAGCTCTGCAATGCCAGCATCTGGTGGGACAATGCTGCCGTCGATCTTGACCTTGGCGTGTATTATAATGACGGCTCCTTCCGCTACACAGACATCAAGTCCGAGCACAACAACAGCATCCTCCGAAACGCCTCAGAAAAGCTTTTTGACATTGACATGAGCTACTATGCCAAGCGGTACGGCACGGGAAATGCCGGATTCTCCATCCCCAACAACGGGCCGGGATCGAAAGACGCCAACCTGAGCGTGAACTGCACCGGCATGACAAAGAATTCCTTGGCTAGTTTTGCCAGCTCTGGGATCAGCGTCGCTCCGGCGCAGGATGCATCATTCACTGCGTCTGAATCCGTGAACGTGTCTGCCCTGTTCAACGGCTCTCTGCTTTCATCATCCTACATTTCTGAATATTTCTTCGTCATCGAGGATGACACTGTGGAATACGCTGTCATCCCGATCCGGCTCAGCATTGACGACACGACCATGCCGAATGTCATCCTTGTCTCTGCAAGCGAGCTGAACAGCACGTCCGGAAATGCCACGCTGTCCTGCAATGCCTCTGATGCTGGCCTGATCAAGAACGTGACGCTTCTCACGGATCTCAGCGGAAGCATGGCGGCCAACCAGACCATCCCGTTCAATGCTGCCAGCGTCTCGATCACGTTCAATCTTTCCGGCATGAGCTCTGGAAGATACACCTGGTCGTGCAGCGCCTTCAACAGCCTTGGCAGGACAACACTGGCTGCCCCGCGCGCATTTACCGTCGACACTGTTGCCCCCTCTGTCCGCTTATCCTTTCCTTTTGCCGGCATGATAACGCCAAACCAGACCGTGACGTTCGTCTGGAACGCCACGGACAATCTTGCGGGCACTCTTGCGCCGTCTCTTCTCTGCAATGTCACTGTTGATGGCGGGCTGAATGCGACAGCCGTGCCGTCAGCCAGCGGATCGTACGCTGCTGTTGCTCTTTCTTCGTATGCGCGGGGGATGCACAACTGGAGCGTTGCCTGCAGCGACCCGCTTGGCAATGCCAACTCATCTGGCGTGCAGGACTTTACCATCGCCCTGCCATTCTTCTCTTACTTTAATATGTCAGCATCAACTAATTTCAGCATGGTCGCTAATATTGAGAACTTCACCGGCCTCCTGCTGTCGAACGGCTCTTCCGGACTTGCATTTTCCAGTTTCGTCAATGCGAGCAATGCCAACTTTGACGCCTCTGTCCTGTTCGGCGCAGGATTTGCCAGCGTGAATGCGTCTGCGCTGCACGCCAGCCTGAACTCCTCTGCCACCATCGCCCTTTCCAACGTCACCTGCCCTGCCTCCTTTGTCGTCGTGAAAGAAGGATACTTCTCTAATCCCGACGATATCCGGTCCGATGGGATTGACTGCGCTGCCATCGGAAAATGCAGCATCCTCTCCTGCCAGGATGGCGTGCTGAATTTCAGCACCACCAGCTTCTCCTCATTCGCTGCCGGCGGCAATGCCAACCTGACCATCAGCGACACCGGCCCGAAAGATACCAGCGTGACAGTAGCCTTTAACGCAAGCTATGTCAACGCGACTTCCGGCGCGGTTATTTCCAATACGACAGGGTCCTGCAATATCTCCTTCGCATCTGGCGCTGGTTCGCCATTGAGTGCAGCCATGATGTTCAATTCCACGAACCAGAGCGCGTACGCGTACTCCAGAAGCTTTTCCTCGTCAGGAACTTTTGCGTACAACGTGACGTGCGACGCGCCGTCCTTCACGCTGCTTCAGGCAAATGACACCGTGGCCATCAATGCTGTTTCCTCTGGTGGTGGGGGCGGTGGTGGAGGAGGCGGTGGAGGGGGCAGTCCGTCAAAAGCACAGCCAAGCTCCGCAGCAGCGACAGCGCCAGTCCAGTCGCCTCCAGCGATAAGCCTGCCATCCGCCTCCGACGGCAGTTCGCTCGGCGATGATGTCCAGCAGGGGCAGGAGAACGAGATTGCAGAAGCCAAGGGCAGCTCTGAACGCCTTGCCGCGCCAGAGCCTGTCGTCGTGCGCCAGCCGAAATACCTTTGGGCGATCCCTATCGGCATGATCGCGTTAGCCGTCATCCTTGTCGGCTACGTTGCCCTCAACAGGCCGGACATCCTGCAGGAGGTTTTCCAGAACCCGCTTGGCGGCATGGGCAGGGGAGCATCGGATGCGTCATCTGCACGAGAGGCAGCAGCACAGCGCAAGACGCCAACCCTGATCACCAAGAAGGAGCAGGAATTGCTGAGGGAGACAGAGGGGAAGAAAGGGAAATAACCATAGACTCCGCAGTTTCGCGTTTTTCTTCTTATATCACCATCAACAGCAGCACGACGACAAGAACAAGGCCGACAAGGAGGGCCATTGTCATGTCTGTCTCTTCATGATGATGCTCTTCCTCGTGATGAAATAGCTGCCTGTTGTATCCTTTCATTCAGCACACCGCAAACACGTTATTGATATCGTTCCATTAAGTTTAACGGAACATAGATTTATTCTCTACCATCACTTTTCAGCTAAGTGATAAATCGTCTTGATGGCCACGACCAGCGCTGCCGGCGTGACGAATAGGGAGATGTTCGTAAAGATTATAGAGAGGAACCCTCCGACGAAAGGAACAACCTGGAGCGTGATGATGCTGCTTCCCATGCTGATGGCCAGGGCAGCGACCAGGAAGCGGTGGGACTCCTTGGACGTGATGTTCAGGAAGCCGACAGCAAGGCCGAGAACGATCAGGGCGAAGGACGTGTATTCTTTATAGTCGCCGATCGTATCAGGGAACAAGCCGAGAAAAAGGGCAAGGAAGACACCGGCGATAAAGGCGTAATGGCCTGCTTTTTCCGGAGAGATAGACGATGATCGCGGCGCCATCCCTTCTTTAGGTTGGTTTCTTTTTATAAATATTGTTCTTTTTAGAATAACACCAAACGGACAGAAAGGTTTTTATATAAGTAAGGCATACCTTACTTATACCATGGAATACGCCATAGCAAAAGTAAGCACGAAGGGACAGATCGTAATCCCCTCCTCGCTACGGGATGATGTGGAAACAGGAGACGAATTTCTCATGATACGAGATGATGGAAAGATCATCCTAAAAAGCATGAAATCTCTTGCCGCCAGCCTTCGGGATGATCTTGCATTTGCTGACGCCGTAGAGAAAGCATGGCAGGAACATGACAAAGGCAGGTTTAAGAGAAGCTCAAAAGAGGACTTTCTTAAGGAGCTGCATGCATGTTAACGATAGAGCATGGTGATGATTTTCTTAAAAAGATGAGCAAGATAAAACATGCTTCTGTTAAAGAGCATATCAAAAAACAAGTCGAGAGAATAATTGAATCTCCGGAGATTGGAAAGCCCATGCGATACGGCCGAAAAGGCACTCGTGAACTGTACATAAAGCCGTTTAGGCTTGCGTATGCATACCTGCCTGAAGAAGAAAAACTTATTTTTCTTGATATGTACCACAAGGATGAACAATAACTATGATTGAATAATATTCCTGATAATACTCCTGATAAGGGCCATTCTTTCTTTTTACTATTACTCTCTTTTTTTCATTATGGAAAAAATAAAAAAGCATATATACCACCAAGTACGGTAATTACCAATGCCTCGCGGTCGTCCTGTTCGAAGCATCATCCGGCAGCGGATGGTGGAGATCCTGTCCTTCCTCCAGCAGGCATACGGCTATGAGATCTACAAGGTCTATCGCTCGGTGTATCCTGCCGTGACACTCCGCTCGATGTACTACCACCTCCGGAAAGGCGTGGAGCTGGGCGAGTTCCGGGTCGAAAAGATCGAGACAACTGCTGGTGATTACTCCTGGGGCAGCCAGGTCGAGAAGATTGTTTACACCCTCGGTCCCATGGCAAGGCCGGTGATGGATCAGGTCGTTAAGGAATATCTGGAGAAGCATCCGATAGAGAAGCTGGGAAAGCGTAAAGGATGATGCAACCACGACGCTTCTGCTGTTTCAGGACGGATGATTCTTGAAGATTTCTACCCAAACCGGACTTAAACCTATCAGGTTTATAAATGACCGCCAATCCCCCCAGGTATGGCTGGCAAACGAAGAGGAAGGATGAACAGAAGCAGGGTGATCAACAACTCTTGGATGGTTCAGCAGGGGGCAAAGCTGCCAAAACCATCCTCCGCAAGCCGGCCAAAAAAGCTCAATCTTTTTCCTGCAGAACCCGACCTCTCTCCAGATTCAAGAGATTTCTATCCTATCGTTGACCTTCATTATATCACTCACTTGGTAGAGGATAATGGCGGGCGGGCAACTGATGCCGCAGATTATGGATCCTATTTTCAAGAGCTCAAAAATGGCAAGAATACTCCGCTGGTTACCAGGCTGATGATCGAGGATGATTCAGGCCCCAATGTCAAGAACTATTCCATGGCACGATCTTTGGTTCTTGCAGAACGATTTGGACACCTCCCTTATGTAGAGAGAATAAAAAAAGTGAGCAGCGTCATCCATGATCATGGGGTGAGATGTATCCGCAATCGCTCAGAAAATGGCGCGGCAGAAGAATTTTATCGAAGAGCGTTCTCTGTCGGCGTGGGAATCAAGAATAACCGGCTTTTTCAGATCCTCCTTTTTCCGTTTGTCGGGCGCTTCCGCTGGGTGCGGGAAAAATTGTACAATCATACCCCTCACATGGCGCTCCAGTGGCGCTTCAACGAGCAGACCAGGAGAAGCGCAAGGTCGCATCGTTCCCTGGAGGACGTCCTTTCCACGAGCGACCTTACCATGCCAGAGCAGTATCATCGATTTGAAAAGGCAGCACATGACATTGATTATGACATGGCATTATTTGATGGCCTTTCTACAGAAATTGATTTCTTCAAGCGCGCTCTTCCTGCCTTATGGCTTGATCCGGGCAAAGGGAGTGATGCCTTGGCGGGTTATGGTGACCTCCTTGCCCAACGAAGAACGACTGCCGACTTGGTCAGAACTATCACCCTGCAATACATCAGTGATGTTGTCAGAGATGCCAGGGGGTGGCATGACGAAGAGCAGAACAAGTACGTGAGAACACTGATCGCGGACCAGTTTCTCCAGAATATCGATGTTTCACATTACCTCACCAAAGCCATTGGTATGTACGATCCTGCAGCGATCCACGCGCTTCTTGAAAGAAAACCATCTCTGTTTGGTGAGGCATACACGGCTGCTCTGCCGCATATTGAGGGGATTCTGGGGCTTCAAAGCCAGCTTCAAAAGCTCCGCCAGCGTGCCAGGCAGGCTGATATCGGAGAGAATCCCGAATTTCTCCGGCAGTTCATTGGCGACTCTGGCGCTTTTGTGAAAGCATTGGAGTTTGACAGGGCCTACGGCAGCCTTGATGACCCATGGGCAGCTTCCACCCTCCATCAAAAATGCGCATCCAATCTGTATACATACCGCCGCATCAAGGGGCTGCTTGACAGAAGCTCCATTGACGCGTGGGTGGCAGTTGATAATGCAGGCCTGCTTGACACAGCGCTTGACCTTTCTGACGCCGAGTTCAAAGCTGCTGTTTCCATTCTCCGAGAGAATACAGAGAATGGAATCACTGCCTTACGGTTCGCTTCCGAATATGACGCCATTGTCCGTGAATTGGAAAAGCCAGCCACGAAACAGGCAGCCAGGATCCAGGTTCCACCGCGAAGAAACCTGTTGGAGTCTCGCGATCACGAAAAAATGGCAGACTTCCTTTCGTATGTTGCAGGGATTGAATTGAAGCGGGAACAGCAGGAATGGCGCCATGCCTTACGGCTGAGGGTTGGTGACAATGAAGAGATCCGCCAATTGATTGAGGGAAATTATGCTTTCGTGAAGTGCCATCTGCAGGAGCTTCGCGAGATCAGAAAAGAATTATTTAATCGCGGGGAAGAATCAGAATATGCGCTGGCCATCCACCGCCTTGCCGCAGCCTCTCCTGACAAGATAGAAGAAGCCCTCACTGCCATCTATGTTGATGTGACCAGCAGCCGGCTCCAGCAGCCTGCTGCCGCGCCAAAGCGCTGGAGCAGAAAGAAGGCAGGCCAAGAGAAAGCAGCCCCTGCTGATCACCGTCCGGCCATCTCCCACGTCATTCTCGTCGGCGCAAGGCCTGGGACTGATTACGGAAAGAGGCTTGCTCCGCATTATGATATTGGACAGCTTACCACTGTTGATGCTGCAGCCCCGAGGCGGCTGAGGAGCGCAGGCGATGATGCAGTCTATGTCGTCATAACAGACAGCATTTCTCACAGCCTTAGCTATGCAGCTGGCGCTTATGGCGCTCGCGTTGCCCATTCTCCAACATCCGGCGCCAGAAACCTTGTCGCAGCTATCCGGCAGGCAATGATGTGATTAAATTAGCAAAATATTCTTCTTTATCCATGGTGACCAAGGTATGTTCATGAATTTATAGAGAGTTTTGAATAACCATCAAATTTTGTCAAACCTCTCAAAACTCACATCGCTGAAAGTTTGGTGGTGAGTTTTGGGTGTCCCCCAAATCAGCGGGCTTCGTTAGACGAAGCCACTTCAGGCTGCAAACCTGTCTTCCACAACACATGAACAGGTTCGGATTTGCAGCTTTAGGGTGACTGAGCTTTAGCGAGGTCGCCCAATTTAGGGAGTCCCAAAACTCGCCCACGAAATGGAAACAATGCGAGTTTTGTTTGACAAACCAAGATACTCTATTAAAACAGGGGTTTTTCAAAGCTCTCTATAAGCCTTTGGGATAATTCCAGAAAATCTTTATTCGGTAGTGGTTAATAATATTTAAGAAGGGTATTTATTATAATCTTGAACGGGGGGGGGATTATTTGTTGGGATTTATCGAATTGTGGCGACAGGTGCGAGAAAGGGGCGATATGTTTAGTCTAATCCTTGTTCTTTTTATTCTCACTGGCACTATTGTTTCTGCTTCTTCGGAGGTCCTTTCCGTTGACAATAAACCCCAATCTATTGATGTTCATAGAACAAAACTTACCCCTCAAACATATTCACTTCTCAAAAATGTTTCTCCTGAAAGCGTGTTGGATGTTATTGTGGCTTATAAAGATAGTAAGAACAAACCTGCAATTCCAGGCATTGAAATAAAGAAGGATTATTCAGGATCATCTTATATCACGTTGAAGGCTAATCCAAACGTGATAAGTCTTATTTTAGAAAGCCAAGCAGTAAAATATTTAGAGATTGATCAGGCCACAAAATTTACCAGCGATGGCATCACTTGGAATATTAAGCGAACGAAAGCTGATACGGTTTGGGACAAAGTTACAGGATCAGGTGTAAAGATTGCCATTTTAGACTCCGGTATTGCTAACCATGACGATTTAACTATTTCCGGCGGGGTATCTTTCGTAGATGACAGTCATATTGATGCCTTTGGCCATGGGACTCAAGTCGCAGGGATTATTGCTGCATTAAGCAATAATGCTGGTTTAAAAGGCGTGAGTCCTAATATCAGCTTATACTCGGTTAAAATTACTGATTCCGCAATTGGAAGCATGAGCGATGCCGTAGCAGGTCTTCAATGGGCGATTGATAATGAGATAAATATGGTGGTGATGAGTTTTGGTTTTGAAGATTATTCTCAAATTTTTAAAGAAAAAGTGCAAGAAGCTTATACCAAGGGGGTACTTCTTGTTGGCGCTGCCGGAAATAATGGTGGAACAACAGTTCTTTATCCTGCCGGATACTCTGATGTTATTGCTGTAGGAGCAACGGAGATGGATGATAATCTTGCAAGTTTTTCGAATACCGGATACCAAATAGAACTGGTTGCTCCTGGCACCAATATCAATACCACGAGTATAGATAACAATTACGCCCTTGTTTCTGGCACGAGTTTTGCCGTTCCCCATGTTGCAGGCGTTGCCGCTCTCATAAAAGAGTTAAACTTTTCATTAAACAATAGCCAGATACGAGGGAAATTAAGAAATGATGCCTTCGATCTTGGTGAGGCCGGACGTGACCCATTTTTTGGTTTTGGATTGGTCCAAACGGATATTATCTCCACAAATTATACTCTACGTTCTGATGCCTATTTTTATGAAATATACTCCATTGAATTTGCAGGGAATAATTATACAATAATCAGCCTATACGCTAAGGGGCATGGAACAATAGACGATGTTGATTTCGGTGAGGGTGATTACCTCATCAAACTATTTTATGATGAAAATAGTGAACTGAACATTGTTCATGTTAACGAGCGGGGAGAGTTTGAGCTTGAAGGGATTACTATAGATTTTAGTGATACTTTTAGTGAGGATGGCAGCAGTGCAGAAGATGGGAAAGGATGGAAAAATGACAGTAGCTTAACCATTATTCCAAGAACGTCTAGTTGGGAAGATGATGCTTACTGTTTAGACGTGAATAATGATGGGACATGGGATCATTGCAGATATAATAATTCAAATGACCTGCAAGACTGTAAAGATTATAGTGATACCTTAACAGGTAACGGGAGGGCATTTTATGATACTTGTACTGCTAATTCTTCAAAATGTATTCAAGATATTGGGTTTGACGATACTTTTTTACAAAGTGACAGCTCTATAAAAGAGCAGCAAGTTGAACTTCGGTGGTATCTTGGTTGTGACAATACTGCTGGATCACCATCGAGGTCAAATTCTCAGGATTCTAATACTTATTATGTTTTTGACAGAAGGAAGGCAGTATGTACTTCTTCGACCATCTATAAAACGCAGGGGCGTTATTTTTATGATGGTGAAAATCCTGATGGGTGGCAGAATTATCGAAGTTCTATAAGCTGTTCCGCTAGTAAAGAATGTGATTTTGCGATAGATGAAAACGCGACTGCAGATAAAACTGTTGGCATCAGCCCTTGCCGCCTTAAAGTTGGGGAAGTTTGTGCTGTTACGAATGAGTGCTTAACAGGATTAGCCTGTGTTAATAGCACCTGCACCAACATTTCTGGTCCGGCAACATGTAACGGGTTGATAGAGATCAATTCCTTGTATCATGATGGGTCTCCAGAAAATGGGTCTTACGTTTATCTTAACAGTGTTTCTAACGGAACAACCAATGTGAACGGGCAGAAATTTTATACGCTCAACAATGTTGGGTGTGGGATGGACCAACCCGTATCGGTTTATTGCAGCAACAATCAGTCAAAGCTTTGTGGCAGCAGCTCAACTCAGATTGATTTTGATAATGACACGGATTCTTTATTTTTTTATTGTAGCCTCTGCAAGACTGACGCCAATTTAGCGATAGAGACAGACGGTGTTGTTATGGGCCTAAACCAAGACGGTACATATAACATTACTGCGATAATACACACTCAAAACATCAATGTGCCATCTGGGGTAAACATAACTTTTAAGGGGCAAAATAAAGATACCGGCTTAATTTCCGTTGAAGCAAGTGCCTTAACCCAGAGTATAACTTCTGCCCGTGATTATAACGCTACGGTTTCAATGAACCTTGCTGGCATTAGTTATTTGCACATAACTGTTGATCCGGCAGAAAGTATTGATGAGCCTAAAACAGATAATTATGTTCTTATTCCTGTGGTAAAAAGAAAGCTTAAAGCGTATGTATCTGTTGATACTGGTTATTCCATGGTTGATACTGCAATAAGGGAGTATCTGCGTTTTTTTATTGATGATGTTCCTCAAGCTGCAGCGGATGTTATCCTTGCGATTGGGAAGGATACCTACGAGGCAGAGACGTATTCTCCGCTGACATTAGACGCGCCAGTGGTTTCTTTTGGGGTGGAGGAGGGTCAGATTAAGGCGATGGGGAAATTCCTTGATAAGCCGTATAACGGGCTTGTTGGAACATACAAGAATAGTACAAGCGGGGATGTGGTCATTTTTGTTTATGGCAACAGGGTGGAAGGCACTATTGCTGCGTTAAAGGAGTTTATGGCGGCGAGAGAGGTTTTTTTGTCGGAGGTTCCTTTTCTTAATGCGGATAACGTGAATCGTTTTCAG
>JACPCA010000001.1 GCA_016180035.1 Candidatus Woesearchaeota archaeon | reverse complement strand
CGCGGACGACGGTTGATCTGACGAACACCGATGTCGTTGGATGGGCCGAACAGCGCGTGCCGACGGAGAAAGTCAAGAACAGCATTTGCTCCGATATGCTCGGTTTCCGTCTTCACCTGCTCGGTAAATCCCAGCAGCTGCTCAAGCTGAAGCAGGTCATCCTCCTCAATGCCGAAACGAATATGTTGGAGGCTAAGATTCTGAACGCCCATATGTTAAGAATAAGAAGCTGATTATAAAAAGTTATCCCATCTTCACTCCGCCAAACTCCATCTTGCCTGCGCTGCTTTCCCGCAGTTTCTCCTTCTTCACCACGTCCTGGAACAGCGGGATCCTGATAGGGATCGCAAACGGTGCGAAGTTCGATGTCACGATCGCTTCCCCCTTGTCGAGCGAGGCGATGTTTCTGCTGTCGGAGCTGAGGTCCTGGGACGCTGACTCGATCACGGCCTGCCGCTCCGGCGCCATCTCCATGCCAAGGATGATCTTGGTGTTCATGTTTGCCAGGATCTCTCGGGGAATAAGCGAGGGAAGCTGGGTGATGGCAGTGAGCCCGACCTTGAACTTCCTGCCCTCTCTTGCGATGGTTGAAAAAATGTTTCCCCCCTGCTCGAGCGCCTCTTTTCCGAGCACGCGAGGGGCTTCTTCGAGCACGATGGACACGACCGGCTTGTTGTCCAGAACGCCGCTCACCTTGTACTCTTTATATCGTGAAAAGATATCGCTGCTGATCATGGACCCGATGAGCAATTCCACCGATCCGCCAAACAAGGACGTGTCGATGATCACGATCTTGCCCTGCTCTACTTCCCGCACGATGTCGCTGATGGTCGTCATGCCTGCCTGCAGGTCAAACACGCCATGGCAGGACAGCTGATAGTTTACGAATTCCAGGCTGAGGATGCGGAGCAGCTTTCTGCGCACGACCGCCAGCGTCTCCTCCATGAATTTTCCTTCGATCGGCTTTTCCAGAACGACTGCTTCCACCCATGCCTTTCCATATTTCTTGTAGTAGAACGCCATGGCATCCTGCTGGGGCTGGCTCAGGAAGGTGACGCCGTGAAAGTGAGACGGCACGAGCAGCTCAAGATTGACCTTCAGCGTCTTTCCCCCTGGTGGCGGATTTCTTGGGGTATAATACACCACTCTTTCTTTTCTCGGATGGTCCTTCAGCCCGAGCCCTGACCGCCCGTAATACTCATCGTGGGGATCGAGCACGACCATGCCAGCATAGTCCTTCTCCACGGCGTCCCACAGCATGCACTTGGTCAGGTTCGATTTTCCGCGGCCGGTCGTTGCCGCAATCAGGATGTGGTGGGCAAGCACCTCTTTCCCGTCGAGAAAGATGTCCGCATCGATCACCTGCGATCCAGACCGGAGCTTTCCCAGAAACAGGGGATTGCGCGGCATCGTGAGAAAGCCAAGGTCCGCTGTTGTCAGGGCGCGCACGGTGGAAAAAAAGGCAGGCAGCAGCTTGCTGGTCTTGACAGCGCTGTTCTTGACGACGGCGATGCTTTTGGCAAGCGCCAGCGTGTACTGCCGCAGGCGCTGGTCCATCAGCTCCACATCCGCCTGCTCTTCCAGCTGCAAGCCTGAAATAAGCTCGAGATTCTGCTGGGATATCTGGCTGGCGTACTGCAGGTCATACACTTGAAGAAGCATGCATGACCCGGCAACATCCGCAATCAGCAATTCTCCCAGCTCGATGCTCGCGCCGGACTTCTGGCGGATGACAATCCTGCCGATCTCCCCGCTGATGACCTTGCCTTTTATGGTTTCTCCGTCCATGAGCTCGCGGTTGGAGAATAGGTATATATGGTTTATGCAAAAGAAAACGTGTTCCAAACCTTCATCTGTAATACCTAATATACAGATACACCATCACCACCACAATCACTAATAGCCAGAAGAACGAGTTGGAGTGCGGCTGGGGTTTGGAGCTGTTTTTCTGCTTCAGCTCTTCTCCAGCGCGGCGCCTGCGCTCGTCGTATTCTTTCTTGCGCTCCAAGCGCTGTTCCCTGCGCCATATCTGAAGCTCTTCTCGGGACATATCCCTCGTGTGGACTGTGCCGCGCCTGGAAATGTGGCGGTAGTCATCCCGTTCCTTCTGGCTGAGCTTTACCCAAGGCATGGAAGGATTATACACTGCTGATTTTAAAAAGTTACTGATTTTTGAGGCGAACTTCACCCTCAGAAGAAATAACCCGTTCAACTGTCACTCTTGTAGCGTTCGGCGTCAGCACTACTGCTTTCTGCTCCAGCTCCCATTCCTGAAACAGCCTTGATGAGGGGATGAACGGGAACGAGTGCTTCAGCCCGAGCCAGAGCTTCTGAACAGGCTCCTCACTATTGATCGTGTCTGTCACGGTAATCTCGCTCTTGCCCAGCACAATCTCGCGCTTGTATGATATTCCAGACTGCTTGGACGGCGTGATGAGAAAGTCCCGCAGTTTCTCCTTGATCTTCTTGTCAACAGACTGGAGCTTGCCGAATGTCGTGGTGTACAAGCGCAGCCCGATCATGCTCTGCGGTGTCATGCGATGTTCTTTTACCGGGGAGAGTTTTCCTTCAACGGTGACGCTCTTGTTCAGGACCATGGATGCCTGCGTTGGCGCAATGTTAGATGCCGTTGCTATTCCTTTGGCAGTCATCGCCAGCATACCTGCGTCTGCAACACTTTTCATCGTGCTGTTGCTCACCATCCGGAACGCACCGCCTTTTTTTGTATTGATGATGATCATGTACTCTGGAGTTCGGCAGGTGACCAGGCCAGCGTTGGGGTAATACGTGGACACTGGTTGGTATGTCGTGGAGATGCTGTCCTTCGCCGCAGCAAACGCCTGCAGATAGGTGTATCCGACATACAGCAAGTATCTCATGTCCCAGTGGGACGGGCTGATGACGGTTCGCTTTGCTATTCCCTGCCGAAGAAGGCCGGCGATGAATGCGGCATGGCTGTTTCCTTTCGCTGCCAGGTATTCAATCCCGAACGGAATGCGGTATTCCGTGTTTCTTGAGGCATACTCTCCCCCTGCCGTGCCGTCGGGGTGGGACGTGGCGGCAAGAAACCCTGCTGCTTTTTCCATCATGCGCAGCGCGTTCTCATCACCAGATGCTTGGTGGTATTTTGCAAGATAATCCAGCGCAAGCGATAAATACCCGATGTCTGCCCCGCCGTACTCCTCAAGCCAGCCCTCGCTGTCCTGGGCAGAGGAGAGCGCTGAAAGGACATGTTCTGCTTTTGCCTTGTAGCTTTCTTTTCCGGTCAGCAGATACAGATTGTAGAATCCTGCAGCAGCGCCCGTGGACTGGTTCTGGACGCGAAGCTCGTTAAGAGAAGAGAGGAAGGATGCTGCCTTTTCAAGGCGCTCCACAACGCGGGACTCGATCTCGTTCAGGGTTGTTCTCTTTTCTGCTTTCCGAAGCACGAGCAGGGTTTCTGAAAGGGCATATACTCCAAACGCGCTTCCGACAAAGCTGTGCTCGCCAGGATACCACTCGCTCAGCGAGCCATCCTTGTTTGGGAGTGTGCACCAGAACTGCATGGCGGCATTGATCCACTCGCGAAGGGCCTGCTGCTGATAATACTTGTTTGCCGGATGCCTTGTCGTGAAGAGAAGGGCAAGCGTCAGCACGGCTTCCTGCATCCTGCAGCACGAAAAGTCGCGCTGGCCATAATGCCAATACTCCCGATCAAAGCTGCCATACGCCTTGGACGCAGGATTCCTGTTCAGGCAGGTGAGGATCTTCGGGGCTTCGGCAAGAAGGGAGGTCAGGTATGCGTCTGGAGACGGAGAGCTCTCTGGCAATGGTTTCTGTATCATTCGCGGCATAGTGCGAAGGAGAAGAAGGGGGGGTTATAAGCCTTTCCACCACATCGGCTCTGTAGAAAATGTCAGGGCCTATATGTAGCGCCGCCGTATCTAACAAGGTTTAGGTCTTTTTTCTTTCCCACCTCGCTCTGCAGGGTGGGAAAGAAAAAAGAGCCTTAACGGAAAGTCACGGCGGCGCCCAAAATCTATGTTTTTTAGTCAAAAGACCGATTTGACGACTAAAGCCAAAGAAAGATTTTCTATAGAGCCCACCACATCACGGCATCACCGTTCCAGGCTTCAGCTTTGGAATCGCTATCCTTTTATTAAGAACAGCGCCAATCCTCTTTAGGATTCCCTTGTCTGCTCGTGGAGGTTTCATGGTTTGGTTCAGGAAATATTTCATAGACACCACGCTTAAGATGGAATTACCCGCTGCCACCGCGCTGATGCCTCCAATATCCAATACTTGTTCAGCAGGCAGTGATGTTATCCATTCTCCTTCAGGGCTGCTTCCAAAACATTGCACTGCAATGCCATATGCGACTTGAGCAACAAAGAGGAGTATTGGCCTCCATCTGGAATAGCTTTGCTTCTCTGCGGCCTGTGTTGATGCAAGCTGTTCCAGTTCTGATGCCTCTTCCTGCTCCAATCTTTTTTGGATCTGTGGATGGAAATATGCCCCAGCTAATGATAGGCCAGCATTAAACGCTGTCAAGGCATAACTTCCGACTGCACTGCCAGTGCTTGCTCCATACAGCCCTGATATGACTATGGAAATTGTTGTTCCTGCCCCCGCTATCTTTGCCAGATCATACTTCCCAAACCCAACGTGTTCATACGCTTTGTCCGTGAGTTTGGCATACACTGCATTGACGTGATGATCAAGGGAAAGCAAGGCGGAAGATACGGGGTCCATATGCCTGGAAAGAACAGTCTTCTTAAATAGGTTGCGGTGAAGGCGGCGCTGTAGACAATCTTTCTTTATAGTTCATCATCAAATTACTCAAAACTCGCATCCGAAGCAAACTGTGGGCGAGTTTTGGAAATCCCTAAATTGGGCGGCTTCACTGCGTTCAGCCACCCACAAGAAGCAACTTCGACCGTTTTGTTTGACTCCGAACAACGTGAGGAGTCCACCTACACGGCGGGATAGTTCTATGGTTGGAATATTTTCTTAAAAAGCATTTTCTTTTCCTTCCGGTTAAACGATAAGTTGTGCGATGAGGAAGGAAAAGAAAATGGAAAGAACAGTCTTCTTAAATATCTTTGGGTGAAGAAGCCTTTTTACCCTTCCACTTCATATACCCAACCCCTGCCAGCCCAAGAATGACAAAATAAGCGATCAGCACGAGATGGAAGCCGAAGCCAGAGGCGATGGCGATGTCTTTCGGCGCGCCGAAGGCGATGAACACCAACGCCCATATCCCTTCCAGGCTGCCGAGGCTTGCAAACCCGTGGATGGGAAGCGCATTCGCCAGCGTCGTGGCGGTAAAGCCGATGATCACCATCCAGAAGCCCAGTGGCAGGCCCATGTCCCGCACCAGGAGATAGGCGACGGCAAAATTGATGAGCCATACCATGACGGAGCAGAAGAACACCACAGCCATGGTCTTTCTCGAGCTCATGGCGCTGATGCTGCCGATGCTCTCCTCCATCTTTTTTTCAAGCCAGGCCGCTGCCGCAAGCCTGTCCAACCGCACCATCACTATAATCCGATGGGCCAAGCTGCTTACGCGCTTTCCGTAAAAGACTATCAAGAAGAGAAGCGCAATGATGGCCATGACCATCCCGCTAATAACGTGCAGCAAGGTCGTCACAAACCGCGGAAGCTCGTCGGTAAGCAGCCATGCCGTGATGAACAGCGCGAGCAGCGCGATAAGATCAAATATCCGAGCTATCACCAGCGAGGCGATGCCACTGGAAAGTGTCGTTTCAGCATCCAGCTTTTTTCTCAGATAGAGATAGGACAGCTCGCCAGTCCGTGCAGGAAGGAGGTTGTTCGCCATGGTGTGGACGCTGACGAGCGCGAACAGGCCTGCCATGGGTATGGCCTTGTTGACGAGCGCGCGAAACCGCCACGCCCGGAACAGGTAGCTGGCGGTGTAGAGCACGAAGCCGCCCAGCAGGACAGGCAATGAGATATTTTTGATGGCCTTGATGATGTCTGCCGGATGAATAAAGCGAAACAGAACATAGAAGCAGGCAGCCGTGATGATGATCGCAAGAAGATTCTTTATCGTGACATACTTTTTCCTGCCATCTTTTTGATGGTTCTCTTGGCGTTCTCTTTTGGGATCCTCACTCATCGCTGCGGTACCCCCTCTGGCGCTTCATCAGAAATGCCCGCTTCTCCGCGCTTCTTCTTGCGGCTCTTGTTCTTCAGCGTTTCTTCTTGCCTCTTCTTCAGCCTGAAAACATAATTGAACGGCTGATCGTGAATGCCGAACAGCTCGTCCAGCAGCGCCATCCAGTACAGCGGGTAAAAGAAGAGCGCTGTTGCGATCTTGCTCTTGAACGTCAGCCGATTGAGCGTCCAGGCCTTCTTGCCGAACGCGGACATGCAGGTCTTGAACTCCTCGATGCTGAGCCTGTTCTTCTCAAACATCTCTTTTGATTCCTGATACGAATACCCGACTCGGACGTGGTCGAGGAGCTGCTGGAAGCTCTTGTTGAATTCCGCGTCAGATGGAAACGTGAAGTACGCGATCCCTCCGGGCTTCAGCACGCGCGCAATTTCCGACAACGCTTTCTTGTCTTCTGTCAGATGCTCCAGCACTTCCGTGCAGAGAACCTGGTCGAAGGTCCCATCCTTGAACGGGAGTGCGTACAGGCTGGCCTTGACGAACGTGGCGGGCAGCGCCATCTTTTCTGCCAGCGCCGCCGCGTTCTTGATGTTCTCTTCGTCAATGTCAACGCCGGTGACCTGAAACCCTCTTCTGGCGAACTCCAATGAATACAATCCGCCGCCGCATCCGGCGTCAAGCAGCGTGGTGCTTGGCAAGGGCCGTTGGGGAGGCCGTGGTGTGACAATAGAAAAAATGTTGCGCGCCCGCATGCGATGGCCAAGGTGGGGGATGCCGAGCACGCGAAGGCCGATGCGGTGGAAGATGGTCTTGTTGAAGGTCACCCGGATCTCATCCGAGGTTTTCATGCTGAACACGCCTGCCCTGCTGAGAAAGCTTCCAAATGGCATCCTATCGCGGGTTTGCGCAACCTTTATATATTCTTCGCTTCTCTGGCGAAACGGGAGGGGATGGTGTTAAACAGTGTTTCAAAGCCTTATAAATGGTTGTAATCATGGCACATACCACAACAGGAACATCACTACCGAAGTTACCACTGAAGAGGCCGGCATCGCAAGCTGGCGAGCTGCCAGCGCAAGCCGTGCCGCTCATCAGCGTAGTCATCCCGGTCTATAATGAAGAGCAGAATATCGCTCCGCTGTATGCTTGCCTGAAGCAGGAGCTGGACAAGCTTTCCTGCCCATACGAGATCCTCTTTGTTGATGACGGCAGCACGGATGCCACCTTCAACGAGATTGAGAAGGTTTCGACGGCTGCATTCTCCAACCGAGGAAAAAGCGCAGCTGCTGTCCGCTGCCTGAGCTTTTCCCGAAACTTCAAGAAGTCTGCTGCGCTCTCGGCTGGATTTGCCGCTTCTCATGGAAAATATATTCTTACGATGGACGGCGACCTTCAGGAAGACCCGAAGGACATCCCGCTGTTCATTGAAAAGATGAAGGAAGGGTATGACATGGTGGTCGGATGGAAATATGATCGGCAGGACTCGCTGGCAAAACGGTTTCCATCCGCTGTCTTCAACTTTCTGATCCGAACCGTCAATCATCTGGACATCCATGACTGCGACTGCAATTACCGCCTGATGAGAAAGAGCGTGATCGACAAGCTCCAGCTGTACGGCGGCCTGTACCGCTTCATTCCCATCCTTGCCAAGAATGAAGGGTTCAAGGTCGGCGAAGTCAAGATCCAGCACCATCCCCGCCTGCATGGCAAGAGCAAGTACGGATTCTCCCGCCTCTTTCAAGGATTCTTCGACTTCCTCACTATCTCGTTTCTTTCCAAGTACATCAAGCGCCCCATGCATTTCTTTGGGCTGATAGGATTTTTCTTGTGCGGCATCGGCTTTCTCGGCGGGCTGTACCTGCTCTACCTCCGCCTGATCCTTGACATTCTCATCGGCGGAAGGCCCATGCTGCTGCTCGTCGTGCTCCTCATCGTCCTCGGCTTCCAGTTCATCTCCATCGGGCTCATCGGGGAGATGATGGTCTCGATGTCTGCCAAGGACCACAAGAATTATATTGTCCGGCGGGAGATCTGAGAGGATGGCAGCGCCAAGCGATCAGCACGGCAAGGCATCGGCGCTGAAGCTCCGCCTTTCCCGTGCTGCCCTGTTCCTGATCCTTCTCCTCCTCCTCGGCTTCTATCTCCGCTCTGCCGGCATCTTTCGGGCGCCCATGGCGAACTTCAATGATCCCAACCAGCCGGTCTGGTCCCATCCCGACGAGTACCTCCAGGCAGAGTACGCCAGCAGGATCGCCAATTACGATTTTGCATGGAGCGACACGTCCTACATCAAGCCCGGCGTGACCGTGAAATTCTGGTTTGCGCTCTTTTTCCTGCTGCTGAACATCCTCACGCCGGTCACGATCACGGTCCTGCTCGTGCTGAAGGCGTCCCAGCTCTTCAGCGCAGCGATGGGCGCTGCCACGATTATCGCCGTGTACTTTTTAGGCAAAGAGATGTACAGCAGGCGCACCGGCCTTCTTGCCGCTGCTTTCTTTACCGTCATGATGTACCATATCAAGCTGTCCCACTACGCAACTCCTTACGCCTTTTTTATCTTCCTGTGGGTGATGGTTGTTCTCCTTCTTCACCGCTTCTGTTTTCCAACCAGCTTACCAAGCTCACCCAGCCCCGCCAGCCCCGCCAGCGGAGCAAGCCATCCGGATCTTGCCGGACAGGAAGCAGAACTCCACCCGTACAAGCTATCATCAATTGTCCGCCGCCTCCGGCAGGAAAAGACGCCATTGCGCACGCTTGTCCACTGGCAGCTTTTCCTTCTCGGACTGTTCTGGATGGGCGCCATCGCATCATCATATCTCTCCTTGTTCCTTGTTGTTCCAATAGCGCTCGGCCTCGGCATGAAGTGGGGTATGTTCGCGGATCTGTTCAAGCGCCGCAAGATCGTCCGGCAGAAGCTTTCCTTCCTGCTCATCGCTGCCACAAATATCGGGCTTGGCCTGTTCACGGGCTCGATCCTCTTCTTTCCCCACCTCTACCTCGATACAAAACATGTCGTTCAAAACTTTTTATGGATCTTTCAGGAGGGAAGCCAGGGGCTGTACGGGCTGACCGCAACGAAAGGGCTTGGCTTCTGGGGTATGCAGCTCACGTCGCTGTCAAGAATCTATTGGGGCATCGGGCTTGCCTTGTTCAGCCTCGGCCTTGCCGCGCTTGCCTTTTTTCTCTGGCGCAGAAAAAAACAAGATGTCCTCATCATCTCCATCCTCGTCCTCTTCTGCTTCTATCTTGGCATGAAGCCTCTGAATCTGGTGCGGTACTACACTGTGCTGTATCCCTTCATCGCGGTCATGGCTGCTGCCCTGCTTGACGCTGCAATCCAGACGTGGCCAGCACGGCATGTCAAGGGAATAGTGTACGGGATTGCTGCTGTTGTGTTTTGCTACTCCCTGCTCTACTCGCTGATGTATGTGAATATCCTTACCGAGCAGGACACGAGGGCAGTGAGCGGCAGGTGGATGGCAAAAAATATTCCTCCAGGATCGTCTGTCCTTATCGGGCCTGGCGGGACGCAGCCGTGGATGCTTCCCCTGGTGGACATGAATCGGTACCAGCAATCCGCCATGCCGGACTACATCATCCTTGTCGAGACAGTCTATCTCCCTATCCGCTGGTACTTGTACGATGATATCTATCGCGATTCGGACTGGGGGACCAAGCTTCCGTCCCAGGATATTCTCGCATTTTACGGCCAGCTCTTCAAAGGAGCGCTGCCGTACGACCTCACCATGCAATTCAGCGCCAAGCCGCATGCTTTCGGGTTCAGCCTCGACGACAGCGGCTCTCCGTACGAATTATGGGCGCTGGATTCTCCAGACATCCAGATCTACAAGGTGAATGAGGAGAAAGTGAACGAGATTATAGAAAAAGAAAAGGCCCTGCAAGAGCAGCATCCGGCTGTTTCTTCAGGGGGCGCTGATTAATCTGTTTAATCAATCTGCTTCTGGCCAGCCAATACCTTCTTCAGCCTGCTCTTGTTTCCCATGATCTTCTCCGGATCACCCTGTTTGAGAAAAAAATAGTAGAGGTGATACAAGAATGCCCCCCAGCTGAAGCTTTCCACGATCGTGCATCCTTCTGTGCTGATCAGGCCTTCCAGCTCTCCCTTCTCATACCGCCTGCAGTGGTGGGCGAACTCGTCATGGATGGTCCAGTACTTCATGGAATGCGGAACCGTTACGAACAGCCTGCCTCCAGGCTTCACGAAAGAGCACAGGTTCTTTACCGCAGTCTTGTAGTCCTCGATATGCTCCAGCACTTCAGAACTGATGACCACGTCAAACGCTTCGCTGGGAAGCGTTTCTTTTTTGGTGAGGTCCCCGACAAACAATTTCTTTGCAGTGGGAAGCTGCTCTTGTGATTTTCGGACGCCCTCTTCTGAAAATTCAAACCCGTACAGGCTGGAATACCCTTTTAGGGAAAGCATGTTCAGGAGGGTTCCGTCGCCGCAGCCGGTGTCAATGATGTCCATATCGTTTCTTAAATAATATTTTTGCAGCAGCTGGAGAAGAAGCCGGAAGCGCGTCCTGCAGCTCGGCCCTATCCTGGTTGTGAGCTCCCAGCTGCCGCTCCACAGCTTGTCATAATACGCTTTTTCCTGGTGGTCATGGGCACTGTCTTCCATATTCTCCTTCAGTACTTTTTGGGCTGTCATAGAGTATCATGCCTTTCTTTTTTTATCCTCAAAAGCCTATTTCACCTGGCGTTGCAGCCTAAGTCAAACGCCTGCGATTAAACAACAACGGCGTCGCTGGGTCGTTTCAACATGAATGCTGCTACAGCTGATTTATGCGGCGAAGCATTTGAGACTGATGAATATACCAACCTTGTTTATTTGGATAATCGCTTAGGATACCCGTCGTTTTAATCACTTGGTTAAAGAACCTCACTCAGATCTTTCCATTCAGTATAGTTTGCGTCAGCTTTGTATTCATCATCATTATTTATCTTCCAGATTTCAGCAACTTTTGATATTATTCCACCTTTGAATCTTTTCTTTTTGTGTCTGCAGTTCCAACAGTTCCACTTAAACCTTGTTTTGTATCCAAAATAAAAATTGTATCTTTAACTTTGATTACCCAATCAGGATAAAACAACTTTTCTTTTCTCTCAACTTCATCATAAAACGGTATTGAGAAATGTTCGCTTCCAGAATTTCCACTTTTATACCACCAATCAATATTTTTTGACTCAACATATTTAATAAATTCTGTTTCGTTTTTCTTTCCATTATAATGTTTACCAATATAAAACGGAGTCGTTGAATTTTTACCCAATTCCTTAATTTCTTCATAATCATCAGTGTAAAATAAAGATGGTCTTGGTATTTCTAATTCTTCGGTTCTTCTTGCTCTTGATTCTTTTTTCTTAACTTCTTCCTGTCTTATTGGTCTGTATTTTTCCAAAGCTTCAGCGATTACTTTTCTTAAAATGCTGTC
The DNA here is from genome assembly GCA_016180035.1 of Candidatus Woesearchaeota archaeon. Lineage (GTDB taxonomy): Archaea > Nanobdellota > Nanobdellia > Woesearchaeales > UBA12501 > JACPCA01. The sequence goes on along the minus strand of JACPCA010000001.1, from coordinate 234 downwards.
TGCTTTCAGCACATCATTAACAATAATTGTATAGTAAGCACTTCTTTTCTCTTGAATTTTTTCAGCGAACCAAACATTAAGCGCAGTTTTTAGTTTTCCCCAAGATCTTTCAGGGGCAAATTTTTTATTTTCTTCTTCTTGTTTTGCAATAATATTAAAACATAAGAGATCATACATTCGTTCTATGTCATTCTTTGATGTTTCTACGCTTAAATCCTGTCCTTTATCCCGTAT
>JACPCA010000048.1 GCA_016180035.1 Candidatus Woesearchaeota archaeon | reverse complement strand
AAACCCCAGAACAAGCATTCCAACGCAAAATGAGACCAGAGGCTTAATAAACATGAAACAAAACAAACTATCGAAGGGAAATAATAAACGGATAACACAAAAATTTTTCCAATAACAAACTTTATAAACCTTCAAGTGATTACAACTAAAAAACGAGGTGGCGTATGCCTCCAAAAAAAGCGAAAAAGAAAAAGACCTGTGAATTTTGCTGATTGACTCTCCAACGAGATTGAAACGATGACGGAAGTGAACCTCCCCCTCGTGATCGGCGCATCTGTGGTAGATAGCATTAACCCCTGCGCTTTCGGCGTGCTGATATTTCTCCTGGCGTATCTGGCAAGAGCGACGAGATCAAAAGCCAGTATGCTCCTGCATGGGCTGGCCTACATCCTTGCGGTCTTTCTTACCTATCTCGCAGCCGGGCTCCTGCTCCTCCCGATCATCCAGAAGCTCGGCAGCTTTTCTGTCGCAGCGTATGTCATCATCGGTGTTGTCATCCTCTTTGCCGGCCTGCTGGAGATCAAGGAAGCGGTCTGGAAGGGCGAGGGCTTTACGCTGTCCATCATGCCGAAGGATGCTGCGCGCATCAAAGCTTATGTACGGCGGGTATCTGATAAATATCTCACCTCGTTCCTGCTCGGCGTATTCGTTGCCATCGTCGAGCTTCCTTGTACCGGCGCCGTCTATCTTGCCGTGCTTGCCATGATGAGCTTTGCCGGCATCACCACATCACACCTTTTCTTTCTTATCCTATATAACATCATCTTTGTCCTTCCACTAATCATAATCCTTGTTGGTGTCGTGAACGGCATGTCAGCTGCAGCGTTCGAAGCATGGAGGAAGAAGCATCGGATCCTGATGCGGCTGGCAGCAGGAGCGCTGCTGATCGTCATGGGCGTATGGATGATAGGATATATCCTGCTCTGAGTGTTGAGTTCGGTAAAATGCTTCGAAGCAAACCCTCTGCTCTGTAGAAATGTCGTTCAGATTTGGGGCGCCGCCGTGCCATAACTTGTTATGGTTTCTTATTTTCCCCACCTCGCCCGGGCAGGGTGGGAGATAAAAGAGAGCTAAACAAAGGTTAGTACAGCGCGCCCCAAATCTGTTTTCTATCCGAAAACTGGTGCTTGACAACTAAAAACGAAGAAAGATTTTCTACAGAGCCCCCCACCCGCAACCTTTTTAAACACCCTCTTGTTTCTGCGGAGTATGTTATACCTCAAGTCTGGTTTTCCTGAAGAGTCAGAGCTCGTCCTCTGCACGGTCACTGGCGTCCAGCATCATGCCGTGTTCGTCAAGCTGGATGAGTACGACAAGACGGGCTTCATCCACATCTCTGAAATTGCTCCCGGGCGCGTGAGAAACATTCGTGAGTACGTCGCTGAAGGCAAGAAAATCATCTGCAAAGTCCTCCGTGTCAACCAGGAACGGGACCAGCTCGACCTTTCTCTTCGCCGGGTCAGCGAGTACCACAAGCGGCAAAAGGCAAACCAGATCAAACAGGAGCAGCTTGCGGAAAAGATCATCGAGTTCGCGGCAAAAGAGCTTGGAAAGGCCGTGAAGGATCTCTATCCTGCCGTCATCATCCCTATCCTCAAGACGTATCCATACCTCCATCCCTGTTTTGAGGAGGTAGTCACTGCTGGCCTGTCATTAGAAAGCTTAGGCATAGATAAGAAGATAGCGAAAGCGCTTGAAGCCTTGATACGGCAGCGAATCAAGCCGCCGCAAGTGGAGATCGAAGGAACACTGACCGTGGTGTCCTACGAGCCAGAAGGGGCAGAGGACATCAAGACGATATTGTCTGTCGTTCCCAAAGACGGGATGGGGATAAAATACGTCGGCGGAGGAAAGTACCAAGTGTCGCTTATTGATAAGGAATACAAGGCTGCGGAAGAGCGCCTTGCCGCAACTGTCGAAAAAGTGATGATGGCTGCCAAGAAAGCAGGCGCTGAAGCTTCTTTTGCTCGTGACGAAAAAGGGAAAAAACAGAAAGGCCAGCAGCAGGAAAAGAGCAAAAGAAAAAATCGCTGATCCTTACGAATCATGGCAGAGCATATTCTCAAGTGTCAGGCATGCGGAATGTACACCATGAACACGCAGTGCTCGTGCGGGGGAAAGGCTGTCAATCCCAAGCCGCCAAAATATTCGCCAGAAGACAAGTTCGGCGGATACCGGAGGAAGGCGAAGCAGCTTCTGAAAGAGCAGGATAAGAAATAGCTGAAAGGTGGGATTCCATTGTCATTTTCACTAACAACGTAGTATCTCATCTAAACTAACTACACCAGCAATCCCAACGGGCTTCCTATCACCACCATCCCAACAAGGCCTAACAAAAAGGATGGCACGAACGGGATCCCGTACTTGGCGAGAACATTGCCGATCTTGTTCTGCTTTTTCAATGCAACAAGCTGATCAAGCTGATGCTGGTCGAGGCCAAGATCCTTGGGGCTGCAGATCAGTTTCTTGCCGATGATGATCTCTTCTGCAACCCAGTCTCCTACTGTAAGCAGAGACGGGTCAACACGGCGGATAAGGCATGCTTTCTCCACCACTTTTGTAAATATCCAGCCGTAAAAGAGAAGGATGCCGGAAAGGAGAATGGCAAGAAGCCCCAGCCGGGCAATGTTGTTCTGAAGAATAATCGCAAAGATGATAAGTGCGAGAGCAGAAAGATGGATGATGCGCCGGCATCGGATCATTCTCGGCGTGCCGATAAGAGTGTGGAGTTCCCTGGCAAAAGCTGCCCGATGCTTTACCGCAAGCCCTGCTGTCCACACCAGGCCGTACACCGAGCCGAAAGCGAACGTGTACACCAAAAAAGAGACGGCGTCATGGTTTACGGACGGCCAGAACCCGATAGCAGCGCCAAGCCCGATCAGCATCTTGCTGTCTCCCCCGCCCCATTGCCCTGTATAAAAGAAGAAGAGGGCGAGAAGAAACGCAGCCCCTGCCCCGGCAAGGCCTTCGGCGATGATCCTCCAATCCAGAACGGCGATGGAATACAAGAGCCGGATGCCAAGCCCTGCAGCAATGAAGCTGTAATTCAGCCAGTCTGGAACTTCCCGCGACGTAAAATCAGTCCAGCATCCGATAGCGACGGCCGCCACGGCAAGGCCGAGAAGGATGCTGATCATGATGAAAAGCACCCGAACAAGTGATACGGAGAAGAGGAAACCTTGTCCTGCTCCTGCGCGCCAAGATCCGTGACGCAAGAGGTTACTGAGTAATAGCGCTGGCAGCAGTCTTTAGGGAGGTTGTACCATGCGCTCGTATCCGTGCGGTGAGAGCTCCTGCACAATCCACCCTCTGGATTCCAGCGGACGTCTCCAAAATAACGGCCGAGGCAGTTCTTGTCTGCCTTGACCTGCAGCGGCTGGTGAAGAAGGTCAGATTGGGATATGGTCTCTGCCTCCTTGCGGCAGCTCGAACCTGTGCAGCCATAGGTGCACAGCACATCTACTTGTTCCAGGCAGGGGTCATCGTCATTGTTCTTGCACTTGGACAGCATGTCAAGCCTGCAGGCCGTTCCAGCAGGAAAGCACTCGTCTGCGCAGAGGCGTGCCGGAACTGCTTGTTGAAGATCCGGCTGAAGATCTGGCAGTTTGGATGGTGCTTGTGGCGAGGTTAATGCTGCTTGCTTTGATGATACTGCCTGCTTTGGCAATCCTTCTTGTTTTGATATCACTGGCTTTGGTGAAAGATCAAACTGGAGCACGAGAGAATGGACCGTGTCGGAAACAGCCCTGTCAGAAACAGGCCCGCCAGAGAAGGATGGCTGGTAAACCCCCAATGATCCAGACTGTTCAAGAGAAGCACAGCTGGCAAGAAGCAAGAGGCAGGCTGTTGAAAGAAAAAGGGAGAGAAGAGAAGAGAGCAACCTCCTCCAGGATAGAACAGGCTGCCTTGACTGCATCACCATCACCTCTTTTTCCCAAGTACACTCTTTTATTTCTTGATATGAATTCTTGATATGGATATATCCCGTGATCTTTTTTATTTCCTAATGCCGAAAGTCAGAGCATTTATTCATGCGGACGTTGCATGACAGCGGGTCGGCGCAGTCGCTGTTCTCCTTGCAGTGCTTTCCAAACCTGCATCCGCTGCAGTCTGGCCCCCCGCAATCAACATCAGTTTCTTCTGTATCTCTGAACTCATTGTAGCAGTTATAAAACAATTTTGAGTTGTCAACCTCTTTATCGGGCTGTTCTGGCGCTGGCTTTAACGGCTCTGATAAGCATCTGCTATCTGAACAGCCATACTCGCACAGGATCTCCCGAGTCTTGACAGCGTTCCTTTCGCAGTAATGCTCCAGCAGGGTATTTCCGCTGCAGATGTCCGTAAAAACAGCCCAAGCTCCATCATAAAATCGGTACACGGTGCCTTTCTCGTTTGGCATGATGCCGCCATCACGGTCATCACAGGTTCCGTCATCAGCCACGTCCCTATCAGGCTGTTGGATTAGGACAGAAGGGGTTGGAACAGCTGGTGAGCCTGCTGGCAGAGAAGGCATGGATGGTGAAGGAGAAACTTCTGGCGGGACAACGCCCTGTTCGGCTGAAGAGCCTGTCTCCTGGCCTGCTGGAGCTTGGCGAACCTGCTGTCCTGCAGCCGGCGAGCCAGCTTGCGATGGGACTCCTGGCAGGGGAGCTTCTCTGAGCGGGATACAGCCAAGAACAAGAAAGCTTATCACAACCATCAGCAGAGGAAGAGCGAATTTCATGTCGAGAAGGAATACGAACTTATTTATGTAGTTTCTGATTTTGGAAACAATTGAAACAATTTTCCTGTGCCTGTTTTTGCATGACTAAACCAGTGGTGATTCCTTTATCCTTCTGCGCTATCTTTTTGCCCTTCAGGCTCGTTCACGAAGAATGAATACGTCCCAGAAATGCTGCCTGGAGCAAACCAAGTCTCGATAAATGACTGTCCAGAAGCATAATACCCCTTGGTGATAGAGAAATCAATCGTCCCGGAGAGGATTGTTCCCACATACGGCTGAAGCGGGCAGTCCACATCAAATTCCAGCTGTCCCATGCTGTACACTTTCTTCCCCTGCGCACGGGAAGCTTGACAGAGCTGATGCGCCTCTCCTTGCGGCGTTTTGGTAGAGAAGACAACATCATCGATGATCACTGATTCGGTCAGGTTATTGGTGACCAGCATAGTGAACAGCCCTGGCTGCACACGAACAATAGAACAGGCCATTCTTGAAGAGTCAAGAGCGCATATGTTTGGCGGCAGGGCAGCAGGCTCTTCACCTGCTGGCGATTCAGGCGCTGCAACTGGCGCGGCTGCTTCAGTTGGTTGAAGCCCGGAATCAGAAATCACCGTCTCACCGGGAAGGTCCTGATATGAAACGCACCGATCCTCACGGCAAAGCAGGCCATCAGGGCAGTCATTGTCAAAATCGCATCTCATAAGCTGCCAGGGAGCGACGCAGGAGGAAATACCGAGAAGAACAAGAGCTATCAATGCAGACAGGATGATAGGATATGCTTTCATCGTTACCTCTTTTTTAGGCATTTTAGGCAACAGCTCTATTTAAATGTTTGGATTCAAAAGGCTCTGTAGAAAATGTCCTGCCTATACATAGCGCCGCCGTATCTAAACTTGATTTAGGCCTTTTTTCTTTCCCACCTCGCCTAAGCAGGGTGGGAAAGAAAAAAGGCCTAAATCAAGTTTAGATACGGCGGCGCCACAAATCTGTGTTTTTTAGCCAAAAGCACCGATTTGACGACTAAAACCAAAGAAAGATTTTCTACAGAGCCGATTCAAAAGGATCTTGTCGTAGGGAAATAGTTTTTGGATACCGCAATGTCAAAATCTCGATTAACTTTATAAAGCCACTGCATTTCCGCACGAGAATGCCTAAAAAAGCCCAGCCAAAGCAGGAAACAGTATCTACTGGCCCTGTTTCTGCCCAGCCAGAGATCAATATCGGCCTTGTCGGCCATGTAGACCATGGGAAAACCACTCTTACCGAGCGCCTGACTGGAAAATTCACCGATACGCATTCTGAAGAATTAAAGCGCGGCATCACGATCCGCTTAGGCTACGCTGACGCATCCATCTTCCAATATGAAGAGGCAGAGACTGGAGAGCAAAAATATACCCTCAAGCCGCAAGGCCCCAAAGGGGAAAAAACAGTGCTGGCGCGGAATGTCAGCTTCGTCGACGCTCCGGGCCACGAGTCATTGATGGCGACCATGCTGTGCGGCGCAATGATCATGGACGGCGCCCTGCTGCTGGTGGCTGCGAACGAGTCCTGTCCCCAGCCGCAGACGCAGGAACACCTGATGGCGCTGGACATCATGGGGCTCAAGCACATCATTGTCGTGCAGAACAAGATCGACCTGACAAAGAAAGAAGATGCGGTCAAGAATCATCAGCAGATACAAGAGTTCCTCAAAGGCACCCGGTTTGAGAACGCGCCGATCATTCCCATCTCTGCAAAGCACAACATCAACATTGACGCCCTTCTTCATGCTATCCAATCCCAGTTCAAGACGCCGGCACGCGACGCAACAAAACCATCGCTCATGTTCGTGGCGCGCTCCTTTGACATCAACAAGCCGGGCTCGGACCCGCTGCAGATGCATGGCGGCGTTCTCGGCGGCTCGCTTGCCCAAGGCGTGCTTCACGTCGGCGACCGTATCGAGCTCCGGCCGGGGCGCAAGATCGAGAAGGGCAACAATGTCGTGTACGAACCGTTATCCACTAAGGTTGTCGGGCTCAAGACCGGCAATACGGACGTGGCAACTGTCCAGCCTGGCGGTTCCATCGGCGTCCTGACCTCTCTTGACCCTGCCATCGTCAAATCAGACACCCTGACTGGCAACATTGTCGGAATCGCCGGCCATCTGCCGCCCGTGCTTGACACGATCCATCTTGGCATCCATCTTCTTGAAAGAGTTGTCGGCGCGAAGGAGTCGCTCGATGTCGAGCCGATCAAGATGGGAGAGCCGCTCATGCTGAACGTCAATGCCGCAGCAACAGTCGGGATGGTCACCAGCCTCGGAAAGAACAAGTGCACGTGCAAGCTGAAACTCCCTATCTGTGCCGAGAAAGGGGCGCGCGTGACGATTTCGCGAAGGATTGCAAACAGGTTCCGGCTGATAGGGTATGGGATTCTTGAGTGAGCGAGTCATGTAAATAAAATACCGAAAACTTTATTATTCACGACCATATTAACTCTGGTTTATCCACTAATAGAGGTGATTTTAGATGGCATTATTACAACACCAGCGCTCGACTGGAGCGAGAATGCTTCAGAAATATTCATCCGGCGGCGTCGGGGATGCTTCGGGACTCCGAGGGACCATCACCAGCATCCGTGAAGGCTCCCGCGGCACGGGCTGGGCGACCGCCACGGTCAAGCTGAGCGGCGGGGGAAGCCAGACGTGTTCTTTCCAGCCATTTATCGGCCTGAGCCAGGGCGTCACCATCCAGTTCGACCTTGTCGCTGATTCCAGGATGAGGACCGGCTGCAGGGCAGCGAACGTGAAGAAGGTGTGAGAAAGAAATAGCGCGGCGAATCAGTCATCAGGCTAATGTGCAGTAAACTGTAGTTGTTTAGCTCTTTTATCTATCCACAAACAGCGGGTGCTTCTCGTTCCCTTCCAGTTCCGAGATGATCCTTCGCATGATTGCCTGGCACGGGTCTGGCATGAGCTTGACACGCTTGCGAAGATCCTCGAACGACTCAAACAGTTTCTCGTCACGAGCGTCCAGGATTTCCTTCATGTGTTTTTTTCCGAGGCCTGGAAGAAGCTCCAGCTGATGCATCCTCGTAGTCATGGGAACTGCCTTGTTGTAGAATTCCACAAAGCGCGCCTCGTTCTTGGTGATAAGCTCCTCAATGACGTGCTCCAGCTCTGCCCGCGCTGTTGCGGTCAGCTTTCCCATCGGCAGCTTGCCGGTGATGTGATGGATCTTGTCCCGTTTTTCAGGCCCTATATAGATCTCCTCATACGGCTGAAGAAAGATGCCCTGCTTTGGGACAAGCTCAAGAAGGGTGAAATACGTCTTGCCGATCGCTTGGACGATCGGCGTTTTTCGATGGCTCGGCCTGCGGTCAAACGGGTAGCCATGCTGGAGAAAGTCCAGCACGATACCATACTCCTCTTTGGGATGATGCCGCTCTGCCATGGTCGAATGGGATAGGGGTATTATTTCTTGACATGCTCTTTCACGAGGTCAGCTATCTTTTTGCAGTTCTCCGCGCTTACGGTAAGCGGGTAGCTATTGATGATGGATTTTACTTCTTCTGGTGTCGTCGGCATGATGTCAACAATCTTGATGATGTGCTCCTCTTTTAAGCGGGGAATGTCAAACGCCTTGATCTTGCCGATCAGCTCCTGCGCTTCCTTGGCTGACAGCGTGACAAAAAGGTTCAGGTACTCTTCTGTTTTTGCTGCGCGAAAGTTCAGCTCTTCGCCTTCCTTCTTGTTCTTCTTCAGATTCTCTTTCAGCTGAGCCATAGAGATGGGAGCTTCAGAGATAAGCTGTAGGTTTGTCATGCATATTCCTCCAAGGGTTTCATCCAGCCTATGCCTGCCGGAGGAGATGGATAGGATGGACGATCAGCGTCTTGACAACACTGCCATCCTTCAGCCTCACTTCATAGCAGCGGCCGCGTTTTCCGATCACTTCTCCCGGCCTGCTGTGAAAACGGGGATGGTACATGCCGTTCTGGATTGCCGGCTCTGCCTGGAGCTTCACCTTGTCCCCTGTAGAAAAGGACTGGAAGTACCTTGTCAGACTGACTTTTCCCTTTTCACGAATGCCCTTTCCAAGCTTGTGGCGGGTATTACAGCGAAATCCTCCAACGGTTGACATAGACGTTCACCTAGTCTGATTGTTCAATTCTTTTGCTACAGAAGATGGCTTTGATTTATAAAGGTATCGCAAAGTTTGGCTGTGTACAAAATGCCAATAGATACCTCTCCGACAATGTCATAACCGCGTTAAGGAAAAGATACCCTGCCCAAAATGACTGGCGTTTATCGTCTTGCTGCTGTACCCCTCACGGAAGGCTTCTCTTCTGATCATTTCGCTCGGAATCATCCATCCCGTAAAGTTTTCGAGCTATAAAAATATTCTTAGCACAGAAGTCCAGTGTAGTTGAAGAAGTTTCGGGACTATCACTCACCAGGAGCTACCAAAAATAGACCAATGGGGAGAATAAATAGCACGTATACGCCTCAAAACCCCATAAAACCAAGACTTTCAGATATAAGGCGTTAAGTCTAATTTGTCCACCGCTTGTTGATGCAAACTTTCTTCTTTCACTCGATATTTATTAACGAAAATTTCACTTTAAACGGAATGTAAAAAACGATGTCGGCGGGAAGAAAATCAATCATAGACATCTTTTCGATGGTCAAAACAATTGATAACAATCTTATCTCCTTCCAGTCGGTAAATGATGCGGAATGGAGGAACTCTGACGCTACGATGGCTTTTCCATTCATACTTTAATGGCTTTCCAGCTTCTGGTATTTCGCCAAGCTTTTGGAGCTGTTTGATAATTCTCAATCGAGTCGTTTTATCTTTAATCTTCTGAAAATCTCTCTTAAATTCTTCAGAGAAGATGATTTCCATGTTCTCAACTCATCAAAAGATCATCAATTTCTTCAGCAGACATAGATGTATCTGCTTTAGTAAATTTTCCAGCTTTGATTTGCTCTTCGCTTTGCTCTATCATTTCTAACAAATGTATATCCCTTGCCAATGCTTCTTTTCTTAACACTTTCAACAAAATATTCCCCCCTTCATTAAAAACGAGGAATTTTGTTGATGGTCTTATACCAGCATCCTTTCTAATCTCGGCAGGAATTACCACTTGTCCATTTTCAGATAATTTTGTGATTGAAACTTCCATTTTTATCACCACCTACAATCTATTTTAATACTAAAAGTAGTTTTATATTTAAGCTTTTCGGTCACTTTTAGCCTATTCCTCACTTTCTGACCAAATCTCTTCAAAGAAACGCTTATATCTCTTAGCAATTGCTGGAGAACGAATAACCACCCCACTCGGGTTAGCAGACCAAACATAGGTTGCAACATTATCTCCATAAATTAATATTGCGCTGGGTAGGTGCTGTCTAAAATAACGTACTTTAATGAATTTAGTGGTAGCAACAGTTCTTGAAATTACATCTTTAATTTTGACACAAGCAAGTAATTTTGCT
>JACPCA010000047.1 GCA_016180035.1 Candidatus Woesearchaeota archaeon | reverse complement strand
CAAAAAAAGTATTTGTTTAGCTCCCTTAAGAGATTAACTACTAAAACGCCTTATCGACCATGTTCACATAATCCTTCACCCTGCACAGCACGGTCTGGAGAAGGTATTGCTCGATCTTTTCCTGAAAGATGGCGTTGAGTGAATCATGCTCGTTGATGCGGTACTTGTTTTTGACTTTCTCGACAAGATACAGCTCCCGCAGGCGCTTGAGCTGCCGCCGGATATTCGATGGCGCAACGCCGGAAAGATTGAGGCTTGCGGCCTTTCGCAGCTCCACGATCATCTTCTGAAGCTCTTCCGAGCGAAGCTCCTGCTTCCCTTGGCGCGCCAGGAGGAGCGCGTGGAGGAGGTCAACGACAATATCACGGGAATCGCCCGGCTGCAGCAGGCCCGTGGACAGGCACAGCTTTCGAACGAGCTCCCGCTGGCCAAGATCGTACGGCTTCTCGTACTTGCGAAGCGTGATCTCTGCCAGCGGAGTATCCCGCGATATTGTTCGTGAGAGGGATGATGACGGCACCATGAAAGAAATAAGGCGGATGATGCTTAAATACCTCACTCGCGCCTGTCCAGTGGGTTGTGGCAGGGGAGAAATGACGGAAAATGGCAAGAACAAGGGATTTACAGCGTTTCGGTATAAAAGCTGCTGTCCAGTGGATGATTGAAGAATGATGGCAATGGTTGATTTACGGAAGGAATGATAAAAATATCCACTCTTCACTGCATTATCGCTATTCCATTATCCTCTTCAATCCCACGCCAGTCTCCAGGACAGCAAGCCAGAAGATGGCGACGAGGCCGTCAAGCAGGCTGGCGGCATGGGGGATGCCGCTCTTGGCAAGGATGTTGATGCTCCAACCCTGCTGGCTGAACGGAAACAGCCACATGATGCCAGAATCTGCTCCACCACCGAGCACAAAATCAAGAAGGATATGGAGCAGGATCCCGACAGTGATGATGAAACACGCTACTGCTGGACGGGGACGCTCGTACTTGAGAAACGCAAGGCCGAGAACAAGAAATGGCAGGGCAAACAGCGGCGTGTGGAAGATCCCGCCATGCTGAAGCCACGCTGGAAGGGTGACGCCTGCCATGTAGAACGCAGCATGATAGACGATGTCAATATCCGGCAAAAGCCCGGCAAGGGCAGCCATGAAAAGGAGGCGGGACGAGAAGATGGCACGATAATGCTGCTGGTGCTTCAACAGCCGCTTCTGGATGGCATTCACCAGGTATAATGAAGAAACCATATGGGTGATGGCAAGCGGCATGGAATAGCAGGAGCGAAATGCATTTATATTGTTTTTGTTCTTTCTCCCCAAATGCCCGCCATCCTTTCGACAAAACTGGACCAGCTGGAAGAAACACTCCAGGCTGCCCTGAAGCTGCCATTATCCTTCCAGCGCCCGCCATCGCAGTCTCATTCCGGCTCATCCGAACAGGCGTTACGGGCCTTGGCTGGCTTTAAGGCGAAGAAAGCAGAATTCTATCAGGCCGCCATCCGACGGTACGTCCACGATGTGGCATCGGCCGTCAGCGACCTTCATCGAAACAACGAAGGAGGCCATGGCAGCGGCGACATTGGCATGATTGACTCGATATTCCAGCTCTCGAAAGACCTCGGCAATCATCCTGGAAATTATGCTGCTCTGCTTGGCATCACCAGGGAAATGAAAAAGGTGGCAGGGCAGCTTCCGCCCGTGTATCGGCAGCAGCCCCTGTCCTTTCACATCCCCCGCCTTCCTCCAGAGGTCAAGGACGACATGGAAGCAGACTTGCGGGAGCTGGACAAGTGCTTCAGCGCAGGATGCTACCGGAGCAGCGTCGTGCTCTGCGCGCGGCTGATCGAGACTGCCCTGCACCGCAAGTACTACGACGTGACGCAGAAAGATATCCTGGAAACGAATCCTGGCGTCGGACTCGGCTCCCTGATCGCAAAGCTGGCAGAAAAGAACATCCAGTTCGATCCAGGGCTGACGCAGCAGATCCACCTCATCAACAATGTGCGCATCTTTTCTGTCCACAAGAAGCAGCAGGCCTTTGTCCCGACAAAAGAGCAGGCGCAGGCGATTATCTTGTTCACAATCGACAGCGTGAAAAAACTGTTCACTAATTGAGAAAGTTATTCGTTGATGATGCGTGAGACGCGGAAGCCGGACAATCTACTCCGTCCCTTTCCCGACAATCACGCCATAATCTCTCGTTCCGTACTTGCCTTCTCCATTGTTTGCTGGATCAGTGTCATTTCAAGTTCCAAAATTCGTTTGGTGAGGGGATTTGCAGAGTTTAACGTGTAATAGGTGGTTTTTCCCTCTTTCCGTGTTGCTTTTAGGATTCCTCTGCTTTCCAGTTCTGGCCAATAATTGAATACTGATGCGCGGGAAAGGCCAGCCCCATCGGCAATCTGCTCTTTCGTGAAATCCAGCCCTTTATTGTCCACCAGAAAATCCATTATCTTGAAGAGCGGCATATCGCCCGTCAGCTGAAGCAATAACGATTTTTCTGCCATGAGAAGAGAAAGCCTGAAAACATTTATAAATCTTTGTGAAAAAAGTCTATCGTGGTAGACCTATGTGGACTGATGATGAGATAAAGGGAAAAATTCTTCACAAGCTTGTACGATTTGGGAAGTTTGAAGCAAGCCATACTGCCATTGAGCATCTCCAGAGCGGCTTTCCAAAAGACATGGTTGGAAGAGCTAAAGAGATGGTTGCAGAACTAAAAAAAGAGAATATCCTCTTTTCCAAAAAGACTGGCTATGGTGAACAGGTGTCCATGAATCTTGAAAAACGCGACACCATCATGAAGTATGTTGAAATATTCTTGAAAAAAGAATAGCTGAATGATTTACAAGAATTGAGCAATTTACCCCATCCCTTTTCCAACCACTCTATCTTCACCAGCTGATAAGAACCTGAAGAAATCAAAGAACATTCTTGGGGTGCAGTAGGTGAATCGGTTGCGATACATCCTGCTTTCAATCAATTTTCTGGCGACATCAACAGGATTGTTGGCTGGCCAGTACTGGGAAGTTTCTGAAGGAATTGTTGAAGCAGCTGTATCACGGCTGAATCTTCTCATGGCATATTCATGCTCGCTAAACACCACTCCTGTCCGGCCATACATCGGCAGGCGATGACAATCGCCACCAGCAACCAATCGAACAGGATACTTATCTTCAAGCTGGCGCACATCAAGTTCTGCACGAACCTTTCCGTACAGGTACAGCTCTGTTGCGTTCATCTCTATCCCTATTGCTCCCGCTGCGACAGCATCGCTAATTGCTCGTTCATTGCTGAACCCCAGCCCCGTCCAGAAATATGGATGGACGACAACACAAAATGCCCCGTGATCATGCACATCCATAATCGTGTCCTTCACTGGCCGACGTGCAGGATTAATCTGGCCGGCATAGCCATGAATGCCGATCTCGGCATTGCCTTCAACAAATTTTTCGGCAGCACGGAACAAAACAATCTCTTTTCTGTTTCCATTCCTGGTGGCATAGATCGCCAGCGACCGTCCATCGGAATGAACCTGGAGATCATCAATAGGAACACCATGCTTTTCAAGACGGTACTTTCCAGACGCAAGATCATCAAATCCGTCAGTGGTATTGTAGTCTGTCAATGACCAAAGCATCACCCTCGTCTGCATTGAGTCGAGGAGATGATGGACAATGCCAGCAAGCCCGGGATTGCCAGCCTGGCCCTTCTCGCTATTAGACCGTTCGGAATGGCTGTGGGTCTCAAAAAAGATGTCTCCTTCTGCAAGCAGAGGATTGCAATACCCCGCTGCATTGAGTACAAACCGCCCAGCTTCTTCTGCCATCATGAACGGGTGACGCAGGGCAGTTTTCCCCATCATGGACAGGATGTGCCAAAAATGGGGGTGCAACACGATGTTTCTTAGTGATGGAAGGGGCATATATCCCGCAAGGTCAATTCAAGATATAAATCTTTCGTCTAGAACAACTGTTAAGGAGTAAATATTTGGTGGACAGTGCACTATATAAAAACCACAATACATATAAAGAGAAACTCCAAACAAGGTAAATTACTATCGCATTGGAGGTGCGTTCATGGCAGACAAGAAAGAAAAGAAGCATGCTGCGGCTGAAGAAGCATCCGAAACCGCCAGCAAAAAACGAAGCACAACCGGATACATTGTTGGTGCAGTGATTGTTCTCGCAGTGATCCTGTTCTTAGTGTTTGGAAGAAGCGGGGAAGTTCCTTCTCCAGACAAGCAGGACGTTGCGCCAGAAGCTCCTGCTGCAGCGCCAAGCGCTCCAGAAGCAGTTCCGGAAGAGCCATCAGCAGCTCCAGCAGATGCAGGCTCAAAAGGAGCAGAAACAGCGCCAGCAGCCCCTGCAATGCCATCAGCAGTAAGCATCGTTTCTGAAGAAACCCAGACCGGATCAGAATTCCAGGGCAACAAGGAAATAACGCCCGTGTCCTGGTTCAGCGGCGTGTCCTGCCAGTTTAACGTTGGCGACGGGCCATACAATGACAAGCTCACCTTTACCGTGACGAACAAGGGAGAAAAGACATACTACCTCGGCTATGTCAGGTTAAGCGAGCTGGATGAAAAAACGCCGCTGCGTGTCTCGGTCAATGGCCATGGCCTCCGGGAAACTGCCCAGGATGAATGCAGTGCAGTATATCTCAAGCCTGGCGAAAGCACAACGTGCACGGCAAATGCAGACCTTCGAAGAACAGTTGTCCAGCAAGAGACGAATGAGGTCGGCAATAAGCTGATTGCAGATGCAGCCCAGACTACAAGTATGATGGCGTTTACCTGCTAAGCAGGCTTTCTTTTTTCTCTTTCTTTTGTTTCAATGTTCTTTCTTACATCCTCCCTGTTCTCACCACTTTCCAAAAAGCTTCTTCAGGCCATCTCTTGTCATCTCCAACGGGGTGAGGAGCGGCTTGCTGAGAAACTTGATGTCCAGCAAAAGGCCTGACTCGATGGTTTTTAAGAAGAAATCAAAAGACTGGAACAGCGGAAGAAAGCGCGGGTGGATAAGGCCGGGTATATCTTTCAGGTATGGGATGTCATCAAGGCCGACCTTTCCATAATACAGGACGTCCACATCACTGCCCTTCTGCGCATAGTCCAGCATGGCAAGATACCCCTTTAGGTACACGATATCTTTGGTGAACGCGCCAGGCCTGGAAGTGTCGCCAAGGCCTCTCTTTACGCGCACGGTGAGCTGCCATGCCGCATCTTCGGGAAAATACTGCAGGAGCTGCCGGTAGGTTTCCCGAAAACTTCCCCGCAGGGCGTAATGCACCGCCAGCACCCTTCCGCCGTACGCCTTCAGTTCCTTTGCTGTATTGACATTATTGGCCGCTTCATTGTACACGGCAAGGCCTTCCTCGGTCATCAAATACCCTGCAAGGCCGGACGAAAATATCTTGTACGGCTGCTTTGCCCCGTTCTCTGCGCGAAGGATGTGAGTGGCAACCTCGTGGACGATCAGTTTCTTCACGAATGCCTTGCTGAAACAGGCCCCTCTCTGGAGGTAGAGTTTTTTCTCGTGCGATGAAACATACGCCCGTGCAGGCATATCGCGCTCGTCGATGTCCCAATGGAAGCCGTACTTGAAAAAAGCAGATTTGAAAAGGGCTTTCACGTCAGCAGATTTCAGCTCGCACACCATGTCGTCGTTAACCTTGAGCCGTGCATAGAGCATGGCGATGCCGATGAGCTGCTGGGATGGCTTGCCGAACAGGCGAAAAGAGATTTCAGGGAAGAGGGGGGTTCCGCGGCGGGCGAGGAGCTGGAGGTGGAGGAGGATGCTCTCTGCTTTTTTCTTGAAGACAGCTTCTGCACGGCTGCTCCCGATAAGGATTTTCCGGACATCATCGGCAGCATAGGCTGGATTGAACAGCAGCGGCTGGTATCTGAACTGCGGATCATACGCGGCGTCCGACAGGAATTTCTTTTTCTCTTCTTTTTCATTTATCGGATTGATGTAGTGAGAAAGAAGGAGCCGGTCAACAGCGTGAAGCTGCCGGTCAATGTCGAGAAGCCGCTGCTGGAGCATACTGTCATCTGCCATGCCAAAAAAAAGAGGGACATATTTTAAAAAGGTTGTTAGGTGCTGCCATGCTATGTTGTTAAAGAACTGTCATGATGCGTAAATGAAGAACAAAAAGGAAGAAGGAGAAAAAACAACAAGGATTATTTCTTGTGCTTGAAGGTGAGCTTTCCCGATTCACTTGCCTCGACAACATCGCCGATCTTCAGCTTTGCCGGACTTTCAAGAATGACATCAGTTCCGGTCACGCCCCGCGTGTCTTTATTGTAACGCTTTGCCTTATAGCGGTTACCTGTCTTTCCAACACCCTCATTAGCCATTACTCTTAATTGTACCATGGTTCCAACACCTCTCTGTTGTTTAACAATGATTTACTATTGATTGGAGTGATTGAATATATAAAGTTTGTTGTTCTCGAGGCTCTGTCCTAAATCTCGATTAAAGGCAGTGCTATTGCCAAGCGCCGTGCCCGATATCCTGATCAGATGCTCGGATACTTGAGATACGATCGGTTGGCATTCGCGAACAGAGCGCAATAGCACTGCCTTTAACGAGGAGGCACTGCCGCGCTCCGTTCGCATGGGTACCAAGCGTAACCGTATCGAGTCTTCAGGTATTGTACCATAATCTAAGACTTCGCTCGGCGGCAGTGCCTCCGAAGAAAGATTTAGGACAGAGTCTGTTCTCGATGATGAAAAAGAATCAATTCCCCTCCTCTTCCGGGCTTTCGCCGCCGTCCTCCCCTTCATCGTCGTCATCTTCGTCATCGTACTCGTCATCTTCATCGCTGTCGCCGGCATCAAATTCTGAGCCGCAGGAGTGGCAGTATTTGTCTCCCTCTTCCACGACAGCGTTGCAGTCGCACATCATGCTGCTTTCTTCGTGGTCAAGCTCTTCACCGCATGATCGGCAAAAGAGATCCGATGCCTGTGAATCCGAACTGCAAGAGTTGCACGTTACCATAGTCGTCCCTCCAAAAAACGGTAGGGCGAACAAAGGGGTAATAATATTTAAAGATTGTTATTTTTGGGGCTCTGTAGAAAATGTCGTTCAGATTTTGGACGCCGCCGTATTCAAACTTGGTTTACCCTTTTGTCTTTCCCACCTCGCCCAGCAGGGTGGGAAAGACAAAAGAGTCTTCAAGAAAAGTCACGGCGGCGCCCCAAATCGTGTTTTTTAGCCGAAAACTATGATTTGACGACTGACCATGAAGAAAGATTTTCTACAGAGCCTATTTTTGGTCAAAAAGAAGAAGGTCGAAACAAGATTAAAAGAATTGTTGGATGCCCTAAAATTCTCTCTGCATCCGCTTGCAGGCATATTCTGCTTTGGCGCGGAGGCGCTTGGCGTAGCTGTAATCATCTTTCAGGTCATCAATTTCTTCACTTATTCCATCAATGTCATCTTCTGTCCGGTCAATCTTGTCATTGAGGCGGCGGATTTCGCTGAGGTCGCTGTTGGCAACAGCAGCAGTGAGGTCCTGGTTGTATTCTTCAAGGCGCAGGCGGAGCTTGGCAAGATCCTGCTTCTTGTCATCAACTTCGTCATCAAAATCATCTTCCTGGTTTTCTGCGTAGTTGACAACGTCTTCACAGTTTTGGAGCGTGAGCTTGGTCTGGTCGCGAAGGATCCGGTTGTACATGTCCGGGATGGAGACTACTGCAGTATTGAGGGGCTGTTCAACGATAGGGGCAGCTTTTGCTTGTGCTTGGATGGCAGCCTTTTCCTGTTCCAGGCTTTGGACCTGCTCTTGCAGGGCTTTGATCTGGCTGGTGACCTCTTCAAGGGCAGGCTCAAGGCTTGCTTCAGCCGCTATCGGCTTAAACACCGCCTGCTCGGCAATAGGGCTGGCTGATAGATTGATCTGGATATGGTTATAGAGAACAGCGCCGGCGATTCCACCGATAAGGAGGAGGCTGATGCTGGTAAGAATGAGGATGACGGTCATAAGTGGTTTCATGGTCTTCAGGAGCAGATGCACTCGAAGGTTGTCCATGAGGAGATGTATATAAAGCTTTGTGTCATTATTCACTTATAA
Organism: Candidatus Woesearchaeota archaeon; assembly: GCA_016180035.1. Classification (GTDB taxonomy): domain Archaea; phylum Nanobdellota; class Nanobdellia; order Woesearchaeales; family UBA12501; genus JACPCA01. The sequence continues at coordinate 2,208 of JACPCA010000047.1, read as the reverse complement.
GTAGTATCTCTTAGGACTACCCTGGTTAAGAAAACTACCATGGTTAAGAAAGAATGATGCGGTTGAAAAAGAATAGGAAGAAAGAAAAGGGTATCCCCCAACGACCAAGCAAAAAAAACAGGCAAAAATAGATAAAAAAAAGAAAGGGTAAAGAATAGGCTACCTTACCATTCTCTTGGCTTGCGGTGCTTTGGAAAGCATGCTTTGCAATAGACTGGGCGGCCTTCTGTCGGCTTGAATGGGACATCGCATTCATTGCCGCAGTCCGAGCACGTTGCCTTGTGCGATTCCCGCGGTGGCCTTGGCCCGTCTGAAAAACGGTTGGAGAAGTCCTTCTGGATCCTTCCAACAACATCATCACTTCCTTCCTGCCGTCGGTAGCCGCCAGCCCCCCTATCGGAGCCGCCACGCCTGCTCTTAAATTGGTCTCGTGCCATTCTGGTGTTCCTCACCTATTCCGTGTTTATTTTTTATAGAGAGTTTTGAATAACCACCTTATTTGTCAAAACTCTCAATAGAGCCGCTTTGAAAAACCAAGATACACTATAAAAACAATAGTTTTTCAAAGCTCTCTATGCTTCTGGTTGTTTCTTTACACCCTTCACCCAACATCATTCAAAAGAGAATCGACCAGATGGCCTTCTGCTTTTTCACGCTGTTTCTTGAAAGGCTGACAGCCATCCAACAGCCTCTTTATATAAAGTATTGCTTTTTGCTGAGCTCCGTTCCACTGGCAGTCCCATGGGCTCTGCCTTATCAGCAAATTTAAAAATAAGTTTAGTATGGCATGAATCATGGCATGGGGCATGATCGACATCACTGGCGCAGCAACCCTTATTTCTGAAAGCTCTCAGGGCTGGTTGTACCTGGTGCTCTTCCTTCTCGCAATCATAGAATCAACACCGCTGTTCGGTATTTTTGTGCCAGGCCAATTCTTAGTCGCTGCTGCCGGATTTCTTTCCCGCGACGGCACGCTCCATCTTGGTGTCGTCATCGCTGTTTCTGCCATAGGCGCCATCCTTGGAGATATCATCGGCTACTGGCTTGGGCGAAAGCACGGAAAGCAGTTCATCAGCCGCTATGGAAAGTATGTCTTTCTGAAAGAAGAGCACTTTCTAGCCGCGAAAGAATTCCTCACTAACCACCCTGGCAAGGCGCTGGTCATCGGCAGATTCCATTCCATCACCCGCGCCATCACCCCGTTCACTGCTGGAGCGACAAGGCTGCGGTATCGTACCTTCCTCTCATTCAACATCATCGGCGGCATCACCTGGGCGGCCTGTTTTTCTATGGTGGGATTTGTGTTCGGCAAGAGCTACGACACCGCTTCCCAGTACGTCGGCACGTTCTTTATCATCCTTATCGTCATCGGCATTGCCGTACTCTACCTTTTCAGGAAAACACTCAACAAAAAACTCTCTGCCGCAGCCATGAAGGCTAAAGAATCTGCGCGCAAGAGGGTGGAGAGGATAAAGGCGAGAAGAATGGAACGATTGCGTGCTTGTGAAAAGAGTGGCAGTGAGAAATAGCTCATCGTCGTGCTAAACCGCATCAAGCAACGTGAACGGGATGTCTTGCTGTTCTAAACACTCTTTGATTATTCTTTGTGTGTCAATATACATCTCCTGTAAACTGTTGAACCCTGTCGTGGAAAGTCTTTTCTGAAGATGAAGCGCCCATGCCTCTTCTTTTCGTTCCTTATGAGATGACCGTTCTTCAATCTCTTCAGGCCTTAACAGGGGGACATAGATGTGGACGGGGAGCTTTTTCAACCGTGCAATGAGTGCAGCGTATCTTTTTTTCATTCCTTCATCCATAACCGTCTTCCCCTTATGCTGGATCACCAAATAGAAAAACGTGATGTGAAAACGATCAAGAACAAAGACCGCATTCTTGTTTTTCAGGAGGATCTGTTCGCAATAGTCAAGAAATTTCTCCATGAAATCGAGCCGGAGAGATTCTATTCCGGAAATCCATGCGTGTTTCCATGAAAAAAGAAGCTCTTCTTCTTTGTAAGTGTAAACAAGCCTGTTTTTCAGTTTTTCTTGGAGGTTCGTTTGAAGTGTACTTTTTCCAGAGCCTGCAACTCCTTCGATGATGAAGATTCTTGTGCTGCTGTCGATTTCGAGGCCTGTCATGGTTTGGATGCCCATAATTTTGTTATGATGAGGAGGTTATTTTTATGTGTTTTGCCAAAAACTCACATCG
>JACPCA010000046.1 GCA_016180035.1 Candidatus Woesearchaeota archaeon | reverse complement strand
TGTTTTCTTTATTCAACTTTGTTAAGGTAGGCATAAGCAAAACAAACGAAAGTTATATATATTAGTAACTTTTGTTTATTGCCATGGCACTTGTCCATAAGCTCAAAAAGGCAGCCCATCGCGATATTGCTAAGGGACAGGATCTTATTGTCCAGGCACTGTACGAGGTAGAAGGGGCTGCTGTGATTCATGGAGGCACTGCCATCTGGCGCTGTTATGGCGGCAGCAGGTTTTCTGAAGACGTTGATGTTTATCTTCCAAATAAGGAAAATGTACCCGCAATCTTTGATCATTTTTTGAAAAAAGGATTTCGCATCGAAAAGAAAAAGATTGGGGACAACAGCATCTATTCTACACTTCAGTTGCAGCGCGTCACTGTCCGGTTTGAAGCAATCTTCAAAAAAATAAGCGGGTCATTGCGTGATTACGAAACAGTCGAAGGGACATTCATTCCAGTACACACCCTTTCACCGGAACAGCTTCTGGGCGAGAAAATAGCTGCGTATCAGGGAAGAAGAAAAATACGAGACGTTTATGACATTTTTTTCCGGCTAAGACATATTCGAGAACAGGAAAAAGTAAAGCCCCTGCTTCGACAGCTTCTTCAAAAATTTCCATTGCCCGCAGACGAGCCAGAGCTGAAAATCCTCATCTTAGAAGGCCTTGTCCCAACACTGCAGGGAATGAAAGAGTACATCCAACGGTGGCTGTAGATGGGAAAACAAAAATATGTAAAGGATGTTGAACAGCTCCTCCAGAAAAGCGCTGTCGTGAGCTACCGGTCTATAGAAAGGATCATAAACGAAAAGAAGAATGTGCGGCAGTATACAAAACAGCTGATTCGAAACTTTATCCGGCAGGGAAAACTTTTCCCTCTTACCAAAGGATGGTATGCTGCGTATGAAGACACATCACTTGCTGTCTTTTGCTTTCAACCCGCCTATCTGGGCCTTCAAGACGCATTAAGCTATCACAACGCCTGGGAGCAGGAAACCATCCCTATCATTATCACCACAAAAAAAGTGCGCCAGGGAGTAAGAAAAGTGTTCGGAAGCAACATCCTCATCCGCAGGATTGATCCAGCATACTTTTTTGGCATAACATACAGTGAGGATACTCCTGCCCTGCCCTATTCTGGCGTGGAGAAGACGCTTTTAGACTTCCTGTATTTCCATGAGCAATGTTCTCCTGAAACAAGGCAAGCCATCATGAAAAAAATAGATAGAAGGAAACTAAAAAAATATACAAGACAATACCCGTTATGGGTAAGAAGGAAAGTGAGCAAGATGTGAACCATGCTTCAGAAAAGAGTTTCACCCCATTATTGCGGGGAAAAAATTACTCAATTGTGCATCTCATCTCTTTTACATAATCTTTAAATCCGCATTTTTTATATGCTTTGACGGCATCATGGTTTTCTTCGTAAACTTTTAGGCGTACATCAAAAATGTTGTTCTCTTTGAACCAGCTTAGTAATGCGCTTATGACTAACCTTCCAATCCCCTGATTTCTCCATTGTTCATCAACAAACATCAGCCCGATATACCCAACCTGCTTGTTTACAGACCAATAAGCATCTTTTCTGATCTGGCCAAACCCGCATCCGACAATCTTATGATCAGCCTCAGCGACAAGAAACTGTGCCTTATCGGATTCGATAAGCTCTCTTATATCATAGTAGGTGACTTCTCCTTTCTTCGGAATTGTTGAATCAAATGGGCGTTCATAGATCACTAATCGCTGTTGAAACTGTTTCAAAGAACTTAGGTCAGAGAGAGTGGCATGGCGTAGGAGCATGGTCGTCACGTACTAAGCATGGATAAGTGTCTTTTCTTCTACGGATTTCAGTTGGTGCAGGACGAGTGCATCGTAAAGAGTGATAAGGTGTTTTGCAAGCTCGTTCTTGTGGTTGATTTTGTAGAGTGTTGCACGTCCGATCCTTCTTGTCTTTACGATAACATTCAACTCCTCCAATTTCGGAACTAACGTGTTTAACGTGCCCCAACTGACTCCTGCCTGGAGCATATCTGTTAAAGTATAATCAAAGTCTCTTCCTTCTATAAAGTGCTGTAAAAGCCTCATCCGCGGGCTATCCCCAACATAGTCCAAAAATATTGATTCTTCGTCCATGAGGATAGTTGGATTTAATGAGTATTTAAATCTTTTGTTTTTATACATCAATATACAATAAAAGGAGGGAAAAAATTATAAAAATCGAAAATCTTTCATGATGTATGGATGACATCACCATTCTCAAAAGGCTTATTCTTTCCAAGCTTATCCGAGGAAATATCTGGGGTGGAAAACACACGCCACTTAATTTCATAAAACGTGGTATCCCAGAACATTATCGTAACAGCCACAAAGGACAAAAAACATTTGCCGAAGTGTTAAAAGAGCTGAACAACGAGGAATTGATTATTCTTACATTAAAAAGAACAGGGAAGGGCTCAGACGAACATATATCATTGAATCCCAGAAAAGTTTACGAAATACGCCAACTTCTTGAAAAGGAACAGCCGGATAGATGAAGCACACCAAGAAAAAGTCAAAGATGCGCAGCATACACTTCAGAAGATTGCGCCCTAAAATACGGCGCCTGGCGGCCATGGTGTTTTTCTATCTTGTACTCCTGTCTGTCCGCACTATTTCTTCCCTGCCGTGATGGACCATTTTCCCTTCTTCTCACGTCTGCAATAGTGTCATTCATGACCACGTCAACAAGCTGCGGGGTAAAGCCTTGCAGCTGTGAAACTCCTTTCAGGAAATCGCCAGTATCGTGGTGGCCATACCTAATGTCGAGACGAAATCCTAGCTTTAGCCGTTCAATGATCCGCTTTCGATCCTCGATAGGCAGCGAATCAATCTGCCATTCAAGGCCGGAATGATGTGGGGCAACCATACTACTGCCAGCCAGACAACGGAAGAATATAAACTTTTGGGTTGATTTAAAAATGGCCTCAAACCTGATTCTCCAAGATCACCGGCTCTGCAGAAAGTCTTTCTTCGTTTTTAGACGTCAAATGCCTATTTTCGGCTAAAAAACACAGATTTGGGGCGCTATCGTGCTTAAACATAGTTTAAGTTTATTTTTTTCCCACCCTGCCCGGGCGAGGTGGGAAAAAAAATAAAGTTTTCAAAGAAAACCATAGTGGCGCCCCAAATCTGATCAACATTTTCTACAGAACCTGAAGTACACCCACCTTTATATAGTTAGACCCGTTCTCTTCCCTGTTTGCTTCTGCTGATAGGTGTGTATCTATCATAATTATCGTAATAAGCGCCCATGGCATCTCTTGACATCACCAACCTTGGCCTCCTCGGGCCTGAAGAGCGCATCAAGCGCATCCAGGAGCTGGAGACCGAGCGGAGAAACGATATCGAGCTGCTCCGCAAGCTCATGGCAGAAGCATTGAAAGAGTTAGACCTCAAGCTCCAGAAGCAGGCCATCCCCATCGACCAGGTCAAGTCTGACGGGCTGAGCAATCTTGTTTCTGAAGAAGAGAAAGAGATATTTCGCATCAAGCGGTTCCAGAAACGGACAGCCCCAGCAGCAGCGGGAGATTTGGGGACAGCGGAAAAAACACAGGAAGAACTGAAGCCGCTGCAGTCGGAACAAGACATCGAGCTGGAGAAAACAGTCGAGGAAGCCCCCGCTTCTTCTTCCGGACGGCAGTTTGCCAGATCAAAGGAATACCAGTCTGGCATAGAACAGCAGCTCCCCTCGTATAACGCAGCGAGAGCAGGAGCTCCATCTCTGCCACAACCCAGCGGCAGGGATCATGCCTACGCCCTTGCCGGTGACATGATCGTGCGGACGATCATCGAGCTGGCAGAGCTGCACTACAAGCAGACCAGCGACCCTCAAAGCTTCGGAAAGCAGGACATCGCAAAGTTTTACAAGCTCCGGGAAGACGTCGAAAAGATCCGGGAGTTCCGAAGCAGCGACGAAGAGCTCCAGCTGCAGATGGGGATCAGCGAAAAACTTATAAATCGGATTCGTTATAGCTTATAGAGAGTTTTGAATAACCACCTTATTTGTCAAAACTCTCAATAGAACCGCTTTGAAAACCATGATACGCTATAAAAACAGGGGTTTTTCAAAGCTCTCTATAGCATGATATTCAACGACAGCAGCGGGTATGATTACGGAAACGCGCTTGATCGGGAATATTCTGGGAATTCTTCACCGGAATTCGTTTCAGGCTATGGCGGCACAGACCTTAGCCAGCCGATAGGCGAGCCATGGGGTGATACCGCCCTGGCAAAGATGGAGGTCAAGGCAGAATTCGGGCATGGCGCAAATCCCAGCGAGCCCATCCTCACGACCAAGCAGCTGGGCCAGACCATCTCTGAAGGCCGCGGGCTGGGGACCTTTGTGGAGAGCCTTCCTGCTGCGATCAGGACCGGCGCGAATGTCGTCGAGCTTTCTCTGAATTCCGGTGAATTCGGCACCGGCCCGGACTATTACACCAAAGAAAAATTGCAGGAGATCCGCGACATTGCCCGCGCCAACCAGATCGAGCTTGCCTCGGTCCACACGCCAGTGCAGGTTGTCGGGAATATGTCCGGCTTCGACCATCGTTCTGGCTTCAGCGATGAAACCAGGCACATCCAGCTCAATGAGGTCAGGAAAGCCATCCAGTTCAATGCCGAAACCGCGCAAGGCGGGGCAGTGGTCATCCATACCGGCGAATTCCAGCGCACGATGTTTGACAAGCCATGGGGAAAAGGAATACGGGAAGGAGAATACCAGTTCAAGGCGTATGAGGAAGAGCCAGAGCGGTTCGTGGCGTACATCGTGGACGACAGGACTGGGCAGATCATCAATACCGTGAAGAAAACGCAGGTCGTGTATGAGCCCGTGTACCAGACAGCCAAGGATCTCAACATGATCGGCCAGCGCGATGCAAAGACGGGGCATGTGTTTCAGGAAGAGGACTTGGTTGGGGTAGACAAGCAATGGATCAATCCAAAAAAGATTGACCAGCTGTTCGAGCGCGTCCCTATCTGGGACACCGAAAAAACCCAGTTCAAGGTCAAGAAGTTAGAATGGGACGAGTTCATGAGCCGGGCAGAAAAATGGAATAGGACGCATGCTGATGAGATCGCAAGAGATCCAACCCTGCGAAAGCTTCCGGAAGAGATGTTCATCCAGACCCAGATGGAAAACAGGGAGCTGCAGGCCAGGGGATCCTCCTTGTTCCACGGAAAATATTATGAGATGCACCGCGAAGAGCGCGATGCACTCAAGGAAGCGCTAGACTATTATGAAAATCTTGACAAGCACCTGCCCGAAGACCAAAAATGGCAGATGCTTCGAACGCATTATCCTGTTCGCCACCTTCCTGACATGGTCAAGGGAAAAGAAGAAGACGTACGATCCATCTTGAAGCGTGAAATAAAGCGCCAGACTGACGAGATGCGATACACGCACGAAGCGACGGCGGCGGCAGACGCCCAGGCAGCCCAGACGAGGGAAGATATGGCGCACATGATCGGTGTTGAAAAATACGCCAAGGAACAATCCGCAAAATCGTACGCTGAAGCTGCCATCTATGCTTATGACATGACAAAATCGAAAGGCTTCCAGAAAGCCATCTTCGTGTCACCGGAAAACATTTTTCCCGAGCATGGCTACGGCTCGCATCCTGAAGAGTTGCGGGACATGGTCTATGATTCGAGAAAGAAGATGGTCCAGCATCTCATCCACGAACGGGGATTCCAGGAAGACAAGGCAAAGAAGATAGCAGAACAGCACATCAAGGCAACCCTGGACACCGAACATTTGGGATTGTGGAAGAAGCATTACGTCAGGAACGAGGGAGAAACTGAAGATGAGTTTGAAAAGCGCTTCAATGGCTGGTACATGGATCAGGTGAAGATGTTAGACAAGGCCGGCATCATCGGGCACATCCACATCGCTGACGGCTTTGGGTACGGCCATGCCAACCTGCCGCCCGGAGCAGGAAACCTGCCGGTTGTCGAAGCAGTCAATTATCTCAAGTCCAAAGGCTACCAGGGAGCGTTCCTGTCCGAGGGCTACGGCGACGCGCCGCGCATCCTCACGCAGGCATGGAAGGCGTTTGGCAGCCCGATCTACAGCGCCATCGGCCCGATACGGCCTGCAGCGCCGCTGGGAACACGGTTCAATGACGTCCAGTACGGCTACTTTGGGAGAAACTTCCCGCCCAACTACATCTTCGGCGCCTACTCGCCATCGAATGAATGGACGCTCTGGAGCCAGACGCCGATGGAGTGATGGGATGGAATTTTGTCCACTATTTTTCAAAGTTTTTGAGAAGTGTTAAACCGTTACGCAGAAACCGTTAGCCCCTGATCTATGTCGTTATTCATCAATTTTGAGATGGACATATCCAGATCTATCAGTTTTTTTACTAATGGGCTTGTTAAATTCAGTTTATAGAGTTCTGCTCGCCCAATCCTTCTAGTTTTTGTTACAATCCCTAATTTGACAAGATCACCCCAAAATTGATGTATCGTACTCCACCCAACATCAGCATTTTTTGCAATATCGGTCAGGCTGTAGTCAAATTCTCTATTGTCTATAAAGAAGTCTATAACTTTGATTATGGGGGAGTCTCCAAATACCACCCTAAACGAGGTTTTTTCTTCCATTATGATGTACGGTAATATTAGCTTATTTATATATTTTTCTGCATTTAAACGTTCATTGTGGTGAACAAACGCATAAATACCAGCTTCAAGTTTATAGCAGACAATGGATTTCAAAAAGATCATATTAAGAAAGCTGTTCAGAAGAAGGGTTATTGGTGGAAAACATACTGCAATAGAACATCTTACAAAAGGCTTGCCAAGCCATGCGATTGGAGAAGCAAAAAATGCTGTAAACGATTTGATAAAGGACGAATTGATTTTATCTAAACCAACTTCTTACGGGTTACAGGTCAGTTTAAATCCAGAAAAGATTGATGAGATTTCAAGGATTATTGAGGAATGAAATAAGGGACTCTGACGACAAAACCGCAAACTTTAAATAATAGTTGTCATTTATAGTTTACGAATGTCAACTTTAATGGACAATTTGGGAGTATGGAATAAAAAGGCGAAACTGCTGGCATTTTTCCTTCGCTATCCGACCAGAGAGATTCACCTTCGCGCACTGAGCAGAGAGATAGGGCTCTCTACCACGATGATTGCAAAAGCAGCCAAGCGATTGGCAAAAGAGGGCATTTTAACCATTGTCAGGAATAAAGAGCGCAAGGAAGTGCTTATGAAGGCAAATCGGGATTGCTCGTCCTATCGTGCACTGAAGCAATCGTTCAATATCAGCTTCATCCATCAGAGCGGGCTTGTTGAGTACCTTGCTAAGCTGTATCATCATCCGGACTGCATCGTCCTTTTCGGCTCGTATGCAAAAGGAGAGGACACCGAGAACAGCGACATTGACATTGCCGTGCTTACCGATAGAAAAGCGGCATTATCACTGGAAAAGTTTGAAGCGCTCCTTCACCGAAAGATAGCAATCAAAGAGTTCAATAAAAGAAAGATTGAAAAAGAGTTCTGGAACACCCTTGCAAATGGGATCGTAGTATCAGGGTACTTAGAGGTGCCTATTTGAAGACATTTGATGAATACGCCAAAGAGAACAAGGTAAAATCCGGATCTGCAGATCCAGCTCAAGCAAGATCTCTCTTTGGACAGTCTGCTGCCAGGCTTCACGATGTCAAGAGCCTTCCGATAACGGATCAGGATGCATCATTCCGATTTGAATCTATCTATGAGTGTCTGCGCGAAGCATTGCAGGCATTCATGGCCCTTGAAGGGTACAAGCCCTATTCGCATGAAGCGACGATCGCTTTTGGAAAAGACCGCCTCTTTCTCACTGACGCTGAAACATCTAATCTTGATCGGTATCGAGAAATCAGAAGCGATATCATCTATCGCGGAGAAAAGATAACGGTGGAGGAAGCAAAAGAAGCGCTTGCCTTTGCTGAACAACTCCATCAAAAATTATCAGTGCTGTTTTTGAAAAGATGATGTGGTTAGCGAGGGGTAGCCGGCTATAGCGTTATATACAAAAAAACACAACATTAATAATCACCACGGCCATAAACGCATGAATGCCATCCTACCTCTATCCGCTCCTTTACGGCGATACGAACCTTCAGGAAATCTTCAAGTATCTCACCTCCTCCTTTGAGGTTCTGTTCGTGCTGGAGCGCGAGAAGCCTGGCGCGCGGCTGTCTGCCAATGAAAAGCTCCTGCCCGGGATACGCTCGTTCTGCAAGAAGCAGGGCTTGATCATGGACACGTCTGACTTTAAGGTCGTCAACAGCATCACTAAGGACAAACAGTTTGCAAATCTTGGTGTGCGGATACGAAAAGACTCCTCCATCCAAGCTGATGTCTTTGTCTATCTTTCTCCATCGATGGAATGGGTGCACACAGCAAAGCAGGCAGACGCAGACAACAGCCATGCCCTATTTGGCCGATTGTTAGGCTACCCCGACTGCTGCATATCCTTTTTTGAACAGCACGCTCCGCAAGAGATGGCAAAAGAGAACGACTACATCCTGCCGGCTGTCAAGAATTCAAGGCAGTTCTTTTTTGAGAACAATATTGTCCCGCGCTATGTTGACCTGGGCGTGCTGAGCCATTTCCCCTGCTCCTTTGGCTGCCAGGCGTCGCGAAAGCTGGCGCAGGAGTATCTTTCCGCCGTTGCCAGGCATTCGCCAGGCCTTGCAGGCTATGTATCATCTGCCATGCGCATGCCCGTGGTGATAACGGATCATGACGGCGCCCACATCCTTCAAAAAGCGCGGCAAGAAGGAGGCCGGCTCGTGTTCGACGCTGTTCAGAGCACCACGCCAAACGCCCTCCATGTCCAGCTTGCTGCCAAAAAAGCGATTGATTTAAATAACCCACAACTCCTACTCTTTTCATAAGTTGGCCATACAATAATTTTGCCGCACAATACAAAGCATACAGGTATTACATTGGTATTCAGCATTACAAGAGGTGACGCATGCAGCAGCTTGTTGCGCCGATGCAGATTCTCATCCGGCAGCAAAATATCTTCCACACCTTCCCCCAGCTGAACGACGCGCTGGAAGCGCTGTTTGTTCTCGAAGGCCTCAAGCCTGCTGCGCGGCAGATGATCCATGAAGACGACGTGCACCGCGTTGTCGGATTCTGCGAAACCATGGGGCTTCGCTGGGAATTGTCAGGATTCAAGGTTCTGAAAGACCAGGAGCTACTGGTCGTGCCAGACCATCCTCAAGCAGGGCATTATTTCATGTACCTGTCGCGTGACCAGGACATCTGCAAGCTTGCGAAATTCTATGAATCCAGCAGGAATGATGAAAAGCTTGGAGAGATCCTCGGCTATCCAGCCTGCTGCGTTCGCTTCTATACTGACAATCACCAGAAGGCATCCCTGCTCCATGATGACTACAGCCTGATGAGCATGGCAGGCACTGAAGGCACGCCACACTTCTCGACAAATAACCTGGCGCGATTCTTCGGCGTGTCCCTCATCAGCCACTTCCCCTGCTCGTACAACTGCATCCCAACTACCATCATGGGAAAAGCGCTCTTTAGCTGCGTAAAAAAGCACAACTCCCACCTTGCAGGATACATCCAGGACGTGCTTCAGGGGCCAGTCATCAGCCATGCCATCAGCGGGATCCATATCTTGAAAGGCTGGCGGTCTGACGGCGAGGCTGTCTGGTATCAGGAGCCCTGGCTGACATCGCCAAACGAATTCCATGACACGCTCCAGCTCTGCAACAATGTCAGGGCCATAAGCAAAAATAACCTTCAGCTTCGGCAGGATAATCATGTTGTTGAAGAAGTTTTTGGAGACCATGTCGGCATGGTGGTGTTTGGGGGATGAGGTTTTTGTGAAACAAAAAATAAAAAAGAGTTTAGGATTAGGCAAACTTAAAATCGTAACTGAAGAAGTCATACCATGAAGATCCGCTACGACCCTGACGCTGATGCTATGTACATCAAGCTTCGTGAAGAAAACGTTGACCACACCAGCGAAATTGATGATACCACCGTTGTAGATTTTAACAAGAAAGGGCAAGTCATTGGCGTGGAGCTTCTTTTTGTCAAAGAGAAAAATCCGAACTTTCTGAAAGATTTTCAGATAGAAGGCATTTCAACATAAATTTTTCTGGTATCTTCGAAACCTTTCCTGTTTTTGCAGTAGTTTTTCCAACTTTTTCTTGGCGGAGTATATGAAGGAGTTCTTCTTTGAAGATGGGTGACTGGTGCTCATTGAAAAAAAGAGAAAATACCAGCATGAGGCGCTGGCAAGACAATCCCGTATTCAAAAGAGAAACCACTCAACTATTTAAGCTTTTCGTTGGGCAGTATGTGGAAAGCTTAGAGGAGTGCTTTAAGCTCGATGAATGGGTTTTTGTTTTGTTGTTTCCATGTGGTTATGAGGCTCATCATTACTTCGTTTGCT
>JACPCA010000045.1 GCA_016180035.1 Candidatus Woesearchaeota archaeon | reverse complement strand
TTTCTTTTTTTCTTGCAAAAATGTCAATCGGTGTTCCGAGAATATGCCCAAGAATTGCCCCGCCAAGCATTCCCGTAATTATCCACGCTATACCATCTATACCATCAAGCCGCTCCGTAACCCATGGAAGCAGTGAATACGCATAACAAGAGACTCCAACCCCAAACCCTGCCATGCCACCATAAGCGGCAGTCAGGCTTCGAGTCGGCCAGGTTTCTTCATGTTGCTGAGAACGATGGGCTGCTTCTTCGATCTTCTCTACCAAGCCGTACTGTGCAGGATCTATCCCCTGTCGCAAGAGAATCGTTCTAATCTTTTCTTCAACATCAACTACTTTCTGTTCTGCAGTAGAGATAGACTTTCCATAATCATGACCAAGCATGGCTTTGTATGCTTCAATTTCTGCTTCTTGCGTAGCACGTTTGCTGAAATAGTCACCATGAACAACAACTCCAATATCTCGCTGAAACAACTTTTCAATAGCCATAAAGAAGAAGAGTGTTGTGGAGTATTTAAATTTCATGGCAATACAGGCTTTGTAGAAAATCTTTCTTCATTTTTAGTCGTCAAATACTGGTGGCGTATAGAGAGCTTTGAATAACCATCAAATTTTGTCAAAACTCTCAATAGGGCCGGCGGATGCCCTTATTCCAGGAATTCTTTATGACGATAAAGATATTCCCTAATAAAATAACTGACAAAATCGTTTTCTGTTTTTTGCAGGGCGCGGTAATACTGCTTTCGCTTCCGGTATTCTATAATAATGAGCGGATACCCGCCTTTTTTTAAAATATGTGTGATGATAAGCCTCCCTATCCTTCCATTCCCGTCGCCAAACGGGTGTATTTTTTCAAATTTGTAATGGGCTCGGGCAGCAAGCTCAACAGGATGCATACTATTGTTATTTTTCGCGTGCCATGAAAAAAAATGGTTTAGCAATGATGGGACGTCCTGCCAGTCTGGAGCCCGATAATCACCAACACGAACCAGATATTCCCTGATTTTTCCTGCAATATCAAGCTTTGTGTCTTTGAAAAGCTCCATGTGCCACTCCTTCATGATGCGTTCTGACAGCTGCTTTTTCTCTTGCAATGCCTTAAAGAACACTTTTGAATGAGCGATGGTTTCAAGGATGTCTGGAAGCTGCTTGTTGGGAGAAATATTTTTTTTAATAATATCTTCTGTTTCCTCTTTGGTAATTGTTGACCCTTCAATCGCATTGGTGTTATACGTAAAATCTATCGAAACGTCGAGGAGAATCTTTTTTTTTATTGTTTCAGGATACCTCTTCCATTGCTTCTTAAACGCCTTTTTTATTGATCCCATCTTGACAAAGGCTTCTTCTTCAAGAATCTGCCGAAGAAAAAGTTCTTTTCTCTGTTCTATATCTTCAGGTATTGCAATGCCTAAGTAGGTTTCCCGATGAGTCGGCTTTCCCCGCTTCCGAAAGGTATGAGCAAGGTAGTAATACCTTTTTTTTTGAACAAGCTGCATCTCTTCAATGTACCGTTACAAATATATAAATCTTGCGAAGATATTCTAAAATGTAACGGGAATAGTGAATCCTTATCATCCCATACATGCAGGGCATTTCCCCTGCTCAGCCGTACTCATCTTAATAGCCCCGGGCGGAGTCAAACAACACTCGCATTGCTTCCATTTCGTGGGCGAGTGTTGGGTATGCCCCAAATTAGCGGATTTTGCTTTGTGCAAAATCCACTTCAGGCTGCAAACCTGTTTTGAAAAGGTTGATGTTTGCCGGAGCGAAGCGGAGGCTACCTACACGTTGGCATAGTTCCTCAGATGGAAGCTTATTTTTAAAAAGCATGTCTTTCAAAACTCGCATCCGAAGCAGACCGTGGGCGAGTTTTGGGCGTGCCCCAAATCAGCGGACTTCGTTGAGCGAAGTCCACTTCAGGCTGCAAAACGGATTTATGGTGATCTCCTTTTTCGCCGGAGCGAAGCGGAGGCTACCTACACATCAATATAGTTCCTCAGACGGAAGCTTATTTTTAAAACGCATTTTGTTTTCCTTCCGGTTAAACGATAAGTTGTGCAGTGAGGAAGGAAAACAAAATGAAGGAAAAGAAAATGGAACAACTAACTGAAACGATAGCCCCGGGCGGATTCGAACCGCCGTCTCCGGCTCCAAAGGCCGGAATGATTGACCGCTACACCACGGGGCTGCAAGGAGATGATTAGCAGTGACGTACTATTTACCTAGCGACGTGTCCGAGTTTTCCAGCCAATGCGCGGATACTCGGTGTACGGTCGGGTAGTATATGCGAACAGAGCGCAGCAGCACCGCCCATTTCAGGGGGGAATGGCACTGCTGCGCTCCGTTCACTCGTGGAATCGGCCATGAAACCGAGTCTTCAGCCATCGTCCGGAAACGGATGACTTCGCTAGGCAGCAGTGCCATTCCCTGCATTCGGGACAGAGCCAACACCATCACTAACTATATAAATACCAACTGCTGAAACTGTTGAAGAGGTGAGCATGGCCCTATCCCCCAACCAAAAAGAAGTGATGGTCTTTTTTGCACTTCTCTTCCTCGTCTCTGGAATGTTCTTAGGCTTTCAGCAGTACCAGTTCCTCCAAGTAAAGCAGGACTATACCGGCCATCTTTCTGCGCTGGAACAGGACCTTCGCACCCTGCGACAGCAGTGGTCCAGCGACATCGTCGCTGTCAACAAGGGCCTTGCGGACCAGAAAGCTGTCCTTGACCAGAAGATTGAAAGCGTCACGACTACCAATCAGGGCGTGATCGAGCAGCTCACCGCAGTCAAGACCGAAAGCGAGCAGTCCCTTCTCGACCTTACTAGCCAGCTCCAGAATGTGGAGAGCAAGAACACCGAGCAGCTTCAGGACATTGTCAGCAGGATCGGGGCGAGCCAGCAGGACTTTTCCCTGGTCATCGAAAACGCTCTTCCATCGGTGGTAAGCATCAATACCGTGCGCGGCAAGGGCAGCGGCATCATCATCAGCGAAGACGGATACGTCGTGACAAACTACCATGTTGTTGAAGAGACAGCTCACCTGTCTGCCACGACCAGCAACCGGCAGGAGCATGCTCTTCGGATTGTCGGGGTTGATCCGGCAACAGACGTTGCTGTCCTCCAGTTTGATGACCATTCACGGCAGCGGAAGATTGAGGTTCGTGAATCCGGCGATGTCCGGGCAGGCGAGCGGGTGTTTGCCATCGGCAACCCGTTAGGGCTTGACTTCTCGGTGACAGAAGGCATCGTCAGCTCTTCCAGGCGTGTCGGCGGGGGAGGGATTACCTACATCCAGTCCGACATCAGCATCAACCCGGGCAATTCTGGCGGGCCATTGATCGATTCTCAAGGCAGGATGATAGGCATGAACACGCTCAAAGTCGCTGGCGTTGACGGGCTCGGGTTTTCTTTGCCATCCTCCATGGTCATCCGTGTTGCCGGGCGGCTTATCAAAGAAGACAAGAGAACAGGATAGCCTCGTTTCTTGATGCACGAAGCTAAACAAATACAAAAATCCACAAGTTATAAAAGCAACTTCCTTTTTCTGCCATGAAAAGAGGATTAGGGAAAAGAAATGAACAAGCAATGGTTTTCTGAATGGTCGTCCAAGCGGCCGCAGGTTCTGACAGCAGAGTCCTATACGCCCGAGGAACAACTCCTTGAAGGTATCGAGCGTTGGAATACTGTCTTGCCAGAGCCGAAGGTCAGCTTGACCTTAACTCGAAGAAATCAGGTCGGTGATGTCCTGGCAGGGCGGGCGTCTGGCGAGTATTACTACGCTTCTTACAGCCATCCCAATTTCCAAGCGCTTGAGGAGCGCGTCGTTTCGCTGGAGACCGCCGGCCTTGCCCATCCAGAATGGTTCTCTGCACTCGCCTTTCCAAGAGGCATGGCGGCGATTGCCGCTGTTCTCGAAACGATCGCTGGCTATCACAATCCTATGTTGGGAGATGCCGCCTTCATCCATCACAAGGTTGTTTATCCTTCTACAAGAAGGCTTCTCGAAAGCAGGGAAACGATCTGGACGCGCGTCGGCACAAAGCAGCCTGGGCTTGAGGTTGATCTTCGGGAAGAGAACAGGACTCGCCAGCTGCTGGATCCAAAATATCACATCAAGGTGCTTGGCGTCATCTGCGAGCCCGTGGCTAATCCGACACTGGATTATACCAATATTCGGGCCATTGCTGCTCTTGCTCACGAGTACCGTGTTCCGCTGATCGTTGATGCAACCCTCACGCATGGCATTCTCGAGCCGCTTCGGATGGGGGCAGACATTGTCGTCTACAGCCTTTCCTCCTATGCCAGCGGTGAGAATGACCTGCTTGGCGGCGCAGTGATCGGGCCAAACGAGTTCATGGCGGACCTTCAGGAAACACGGCGCCATAAAGGATGGTCGATGTCTCCGCGAGATGCAGCAGAGTTTGCCAGCCGCATGGCAACGCTGCCGCAGCGTATGCAGCTCCACTGCGATACTGCTGCATACTTTGCCCATCGCCTTTCTGCGGAAGGCATAGGCGGTATCACGGTCCGTTATCCAGCGATTCCAGACACGCGGAACAACTCTGCCGGAGGAGTCGTATCATTTGTTTTTGACGGTGACGAAGCAAGAAATGGAGACCCGCCGCTTGCCATGCAGCGTGCGCAGCGGTTTTCGCAATATCTTTGCGATAATCCTGGCATTGTCCGGCAGGCCATCGGGTTCGGCGAGCAGCAAACGACGGTGTTCCCCTTTGCTGGCCAGATTCCTGATCGGCCCTATCATCTCAAAAACCATATTCCTATCGGCTTGGTGCGTATCGGCGCAGGACGAGAATCAGATATTAATAGAGTGGCGGTCGGTGATTATCTGGTGAAAGCGGTGAAGGAGTCGTTGTAGCTCTCTATCTTTTGCCTCTCCTTACCTACGATAAAAAATGGGTTGCAGAGACAGGCAGGTCTTGTGATAATGATGAATGAACATATTCTTTTTTTCCATCTACACCATTTTCTCTTTTGACTGCGGCGCTTACCACAGCCCAGTAATATTCTATAAATCTCTGGACAACAAGATTTTCAGTGTTTAGCTTATACATTTTTGCCTTACCAACCTCACGAGTCATAATAATAATCTTTTTCTCTCTAAACTCCTTCCAGAGCTCTTTTAATGTCGTGTACCCGACCTTGGAGAATCTTGCTATATCTTTCATGGAATAGTCGTACTCGGAGTGGACGATCAAAAAGCTCCACACCCTATTTTTTGGCGTGTCTCCATCCTCCTGTAAAAAGACCGATGTTTTCATACAACAAAGTAAACTAAACACCTATTTAAAGGTTTCTATTTTGTCCTTTAAAGGACTAAATTTCGACCATACCTTTTTATAACCATGCTGGCCCGAAAATGTTTCATGGTGCAGGTAAAAAAGAGTGAGTATATAAGAATAAGCAGGACTGTTGTCAGAAAACTTTTTGACATGAACTGTTTTGGAAAAGGATCCGTATATGTCCATGTTCTCCGTTCAGCAATACCAAAAGAAGACTTGGACAAGGTTGAAACCGTCATTGACGCGCTGGTCAAGCAGAACATTTGCTGCAAAAAGAAAAAAGAGCATGGCTGGAAATATTATTTGAACATGGACCGATATGATAAGATTATGGAGATAATACAAGAAAATGGCAGAAGCTCTATTATCCCTCTGTTGTTGATGTTGTAGTTAGAGGGAAATGAGTGTGGTTTATCCCTCTAAACCACCCGCAACCTATATAAATACCGTTCCATTCCTCGCCCTTGGTGGTTATCATGGCAGCGGAATGGTTTACGGAATGGAGCGAAAAGCGCGGCGAGTGCGTCACGCCGGGAGAATCTTTTTCGGAGGGTACTGAATTTCAGGATCGTCTTGATCAATCATTAGAAGAATTTTATCCTGATACTAGTGTTAATCGAGAGGGAGTACATGTTTCTCCAACCCTCACCGAGCCCGATATGATCGGCAGAATCTCTAGCGGAAACAGGGAAGGCTATTATTATGCAAGGGCAGGCCATCCGGTGTTCTCTGCCTTGGAACGTGTCGTTGCAGCCATGGAAGCAGGAGGGACACGCCATCCTGAGCATTTCTCCAGTCTCGTCTTCAGCAGCGGCATGGCTGCCATTTCTGCAGTGCTGGAAACGCTTGCCAGAGAATCCGGCGAAAGAAGCGGTGTTGTGCTGCATGGCAGGGTGATGTATTCTCACACCACAGCCTTGCTTGCTGATCCGGAAAGAAAGAATAGAAGCTGGCTTGGGCCGTTTGTTGGGAAGGAAGATACATATGCGTACGCAAACAATCTTATAACAGAGGAGACAGTTGGTCAGCTTGAAAGAAGTCAAGTCCCCATTATCGGGCTGATCTACGAGCCAATTGCCAACCCAACAATAGAATATACTCATACGCCATCAGTTGTTAAACTTGCCCAGCGGCATGGCATCCCTGTTATCGTTGATAATACTTTCTTGACTCCCTACCTCAACGAGCCTCTTCGTGCTGGAGCAGACATTGTCATCCACAGCATGACAAAATACATGAGCGGGGAAGGAGACCTGATGGGCGGCTGCGTGACCGGGCCAACAGAGTTCATGAACGCGCTGAAAGAAACAAGAACGATACGAGGTTCAGTCATGGGATTGCACGATGCGCGAGAATTCATCGATCGCCTTAGCGGGTTGCCGGAGAGGGTTGAGCAGCATGTGGCAAATGCGCGAGAGATCGCTAACTGCTTAGACCATATCAGCGGCATTCGCACGTGTTACTCAACCCGCGCTTTTGATGTTGCCGGCGGGTCTGCAGGCGGTGTCGTGTCCTTCGTGTTTGAAGGAACTGATGCTGAAGCAGCCGAGCGGTCGCTCCGGCTTTCAAGATACCTCTGCGATAATCCTGGCGTTGTCCGGCAGGCCACCAGTCTCGGCGAGCAGCAAACGCTTGTCCTTCCCTTTGCCGGTCAGCTCGGCGGATACAAGAAGCTTGTTGAAGGGCATATTCCAGCCGGGCTGGTAAGAATAGCTGCTGGAAGAGAACATCCTGTCAGGACGCAGGAGGTTAGTGGATATTTAACAGCCGCTATCAATGCCTGCCTCTGACCATGTCCCGCGAAGACTTATACGGGAATAATGCCAGCTTTGGGATCCCCCACCCTGTTGAAGTTGCGCAGTTCAAGCAGCTTCTTCAGCAATCCGTGCGCAAGGAGGAACCAGCGCAAGCTTCTGTTCTTGTTCTCGGGCCGACACCAGAGCTGCGTAATATTGCGCTGGAGCTCGGCTGCAATGTCCTTTCGTTAGACATCAATCTGGACATGATCCAGAAACGTGAAAAATATGTCACGACAAAAGATCCGGCGAGGGATGTTGCTGCACGAGGCAACTGGCTCAATCCATGGTTCTTGAAAGAAGGATTTTTTTCCGCCATCCTTGCCGACACGTCATTCAATAACCTCCCCTTTGAAAATATCCTTTCTCTTTTTTCCATCTGCAAGAAACTGCTCAAGAACAACGGCGTCCTGATTTTCCGCCACTCCAACCTGAAAGAGGCCATGCCGGTCGACGAGATAATCAGGCTCTACAAAGATAAGAAGATAACTGCCAAAGAGATGGTCATTGCCCTGCACAGCAGCCCAAGCCTTCCAAGAACCTTCAAGAACAAGCAGGTAAGCATGGTGGAGACGTATGCTGCCATGGCAAGCGCTCTCCGGCGAAACCGCGCTGATAAAGGGGTTATCACGCTTGTTGAGCAGCACCAGAACAAGTTCAACCACAGCATGGTGCCCGAGCAGGAGTTTGAGCAGCGCTTGCGGGAGCATTTCGGGCCATTTCAGAAATATGCTACCACTAAACTCTTCTCCAGCACGTTCGCGCCGATCTATGCTGTAAAAAAAACGGTAAAAAATGAAGCGCTTCCCGGGTGATCTTTTCGTGGCTTCTGGACTGAACATGGCAACTCTGCCGAACATGGCAGGAAGGGCAGAGCTGTACAAGAAAGATAAGGCGCTTGGCAAGCTTTCTAACGAGGAGCTGATGAAGATGAAAGAGGAGCTCCAACGATTTGTCAAGAAGGGAGACCCTGTCCTTGTGCTCGGCGCAACGCCAGGGCTGCGCAATATCGCTCTTGATATCGGATGCAAGGTTCTTGCCATCGATTTTAATCTGGACATGATCACGAAGCAGGAAGGCCGCATCAGTCAAAGGACTGATGATGATGTCGTCGTAAGGGGAAACTGGCTTTTCCCCTGGTATCTTAAGAATAACTTCTTCAAAGCTATCCTTGCCGATGCCTCATTCAATAATGTTCCTTCAGATAAGATCCTCCAACTCCTTGATATCAGTAGGCGCCTTCTTGCGCATGACGGCTGCCTGCTGTTCCGCCACTGCCATTTTTACAAAGAAAAGCCGATAGAAGAGCTTGTCCAGCTCTACAAAAAGAGGAAACTTAGTGATAGGGATATTTTTCTGCTGTTATATTTCCATAAAGACCTGCCGCGCAGCTACAGTAAGGGGATGGTGTACGTCCCAGAAAATTTCGATGCTATTATTGCCGTCCTGCAGAAGCATAAGATCAGAGGGGAGATCATAAGCATAATGAAGATGTACAGATGGGACGGAAACTATTCCATCCTTGAGGAAAAAGACTTTAAGGCTCTCCTCAAAAAGCATTTTCACTTCAAGACATTGAAGAGCAAAAAACTGCCGTACAGCAGCCATATGCCTCTCTATGTTGCAGTGCCGATAGGCCATTAAACGCACATCAAATGAAGACATATCAAAGATAACCTGTAGGAAAACCATGATAAGAAACGCAGCACAACAATTCATCCTCCGCCTGCTTGATGACAAGCAGTTCGCAAAAAAAGCGTATCGGTGGGCGATGCTCGGCCTGTTCGCCATCGCCGGAATCATCTTCCTGAAATATCTCTTCCTGCTGTTCCTTGTTGCCGCAGCATTTTTGTACAAGGCCATCTGCTGCAGGACATTCCTCGACTATACTGGCTTTGACCCGTTCATGTTCCTCTCCTTCTATGTGGGGCATGCGTATGGCCCATTGGCCGGCCTCATCTTCGGATTCCTGTTCGGCTGCTCGTATGCGCTGGCGCAGATCAATATGTCCATGCGCGTCTTTTGGTTCATCCCGATCTGCACGCTGATCGGCCTTGCATCTGGCTTTCTCGCGCCAGTGCCGATTATGATCGCTGGATTTTCTCTTATCATTATCGGCGCCATCCTTGACATTGCCTGCGCGCTCACCTTTGTCGGTCCGATCCCGCAGCTCTTCATATGGCACACGGGCCACACGATCTTTGTCGTATTTCTGATGACGGTGGTGTTGAAGCATCTGCCTGGGATTTGAGGGGATTGAGGAAAACTATATAAACACCACCTACCTTACTTGGAGCATGACGACAGAAACAGTATCCATCCCAATTGAGGAGTATCAGCTTCTCAAAAAAAAGGAAGCTATTGCAGATGATGTAGTGCTCCAACTTGAAGCAAGCCTTAAAGATCTGGAAGCAGGAAGGATCAAAAAAGTTCGTTAGCTAATCAACTTAAGGTATCTTTCTTTATTTAACAAGATGTGTGTGATAATGGCCTGTTGATCCTTTTTGGCGCCATAAGCAACAAGAAGAGCTTTTTCTGTTTTTTCATTGATGAGATAATAAAGTCTTTTGTTTTCGAATTTCTTTTCTCGAAACCATGAGTAACGGAGTGGTTTACCAACAAGAAGAGCATTGACCAACTGGTCTTTCATTTTGTCAATCCACTGCTGTTCCTTCTTTTCTGAAGCTTCATAAACCTTAGAGAACGTTTCTGTTTCAATAACCTCATTCATAACGCCAGAAGAGTAGATTACTTTTTAAATTTTCTCATTTCACTTTTTCCTTTCTTTCTTCTGCTTTACCACTGCATACAGCTGCTGGAGGTACTTCTCCTCGACAAAAACATACTTCTTGAGTTCCTGCAGCGTTTTTTCCATGTCGATGATGACCCAGCTGTCGCCGTGCTGATACTGCCAGATGGCTTCGTCGATGAGGTACTGCCAATCGAATGCTACATTTCTGCTGGCAATTGTCCTGATATCGTCAAAGTCGTTTGTCCTTTCTGTAACTGACTTGAGCATGACAATAATTTCTGACCTGAAGACTCTTACTTTTAAAAGATGCTTTTCCTTAAATTCATGGACGGCATAGACGTCCTCTTTCATTCTTGGGCTGAGCAGAGTCTTGAATATTTTCTTGACGAAAAGGTCAAAACGGGTGTCATCCCGTATGTACATGAGCGGCCGATGAGGGTCTCTCAGCTTTTCAGGAATATAAATGTGCGTCAAAACGCTTTTCTCCTCAAATCCTAACGAACGAAGAGCTTTAATAAATTCCTGCCGGTCTTCTTCGTGTTCAAATAGCAGATCAACGTCTTTTGTTTCATCCTTGAACCCATAAAACATCATGGCGTTGCCGCCGAAGGCATAGCAAGAGATATCTCTGCTTATCTTCGTGCTGATAATTTTAAACAGCTGCAGTTGGTCATTAGCGCTGAGCATATAGTCACCCTATCCCTGAATTGTCTTTTCCATGTCTCCTAAGCGAAATGGGATCTGGACGTTCCATGCCTTGGACACGGGAAAAAACTGCTTTTCTTTCGTGACATAATCTTTTATAAAAAATATTCTCTTTTGCCAGACGCCTTTTCTGTATTTCTTCGGCATCTTTCTTACTTTTATGAACATCCTTGCTACGTCATATAATGCCCCTGCCTTTTGCCAGCAGTTTTTTTGCTTGGCAAGGCCGTACAGCTTCGGCCAGTTGGTGATGTGATTAAAGAGGTGAATGCTGGCAAGGATGGTACGAAAGCTATCAGTCTGGAGCGCATCAACGAGCGCCTCTTCCGGCCCGTACGTCCCGTGGACTTGATGGTCATACCAGGGGTTCAGCTTCATGTTCGGCGAATACTTGTTGATAATGTCGAACATGCCAGGATCCCGCGGCAGCTGCTTTCGCAGCGTTATCTTGTAGATGCGCTTTATCCTGCCGCCGCCGGAGACCGTGACGTAGCCCTGCTTCTTCAGCCTGCTGAGAAGATTGAGCGCAGACTGCTGCTTCATGCCGAGCGCCTTGGCTGCAGTCTCGACCGTTTGCAATCCTTCAATCTTCCGGAGGAGCTCTAATTGGTCATGCATAATGAGTAGGTTAGCATAGGTAGTATATAAACATTGCTATTTTTTGAGTAGGTTAAATATTTATTTAGCATTGAAGACCTAAAAGAATATCAGGAGCATGGCATCAAGAAGATTATTGCTGTGCTCTTCTCCTCCACACCAACATCGACACCATCGCCGCATTGTCAGCAATCCCCCATGCTGGATAGAGCCATGTGGCGATGCTATACGAATTCAAGGCAGACAGCGATAGAATCCAGATAAAGAAATAGACGGCGTAGATTGTTGCCGTTTCCTCAAACGGATTATGATAACTTTTCCTGAACGTCGGAACATATGCAAGAGTATCTGTTATGATAACCATAATGACCGAAATTGTCGGATCTTTCATCAGCCACCATATCCATAACGATACGCCTGCCAGTGCGATGCATATCCAGTCGATGATGGGAAAATCTTTTACGCCTTTCCATAAAGCGAGCAAAAAGATGATGAAACAAAGAACTGTTGTGACGCCAGTCACCCATGCTCCTGCCCCTCCCTGTTTCACTATCTGCGCGGCAAAGGCAATGCCTCCAAGAACAGACCATACCAGCCAAGAGAAAGCATGCGGCTTTGTTTTATCTGCAAGAACGGCACGGATATAATGAGCGTAGCTGATAAGCGCGAGGAAGATGGCGATGTAGCCGAATGCTATCTTGTAGTCAATCATGGTGCTAAAGAGTAGGGGTTTTTAGTTGGAGGTGTAGTTTGGAGACTGAATTCAATCATTCTCCTACCTCCAAACTCCTTACCCCTAACTGCATAGCCCTGCCCGGATTCGAACCGAGGTCACCGCCTCCAGAGGGCGGTATGATTTGTCTTTTAGAAGCGAATGCTTCTAAAATTTGACCGCTACACTACAGGGCTGCTAAAAATAGCTTTAGAGGAATGGAAGCCCTATTTAAAGTTATTCATAGCAATCTTTATATAGTGCCAGCTTTCCCTGACCATTATCAAGAGATGCCTCGGTCAAAAGCTTGGGCATACTGGCGGAAGATTCTGAGATTCTTCTCTGCCTACTCTGAACAAAGAAAACAAGAACGAGGTCTATCATGGCGCGAATGCATTCCCGAAGAAAGGGCATTTCCGGCTCCAAAAAGCCTATTGTCAAGAAACAGCCGGAATGGGTGCGCTACGGCGCGAAAGAAGTGGAAATGCTGGTCCAGAAGCTGGCAAAGGATGGAAAGTCATCATCGGAGATCGGAATTTTTCTCCGCGACAGCTACGGGATCCCCAGCGTCCAGATTATCACGAAGAAAAGCATCGTGGGGATCATGAAGGAAAAGGGCCTGGCAAAAGAGCTTCCTGAAGACTTGTTCAACATGGTCAGAAAATCCGTTGCAATCCGCAAGCATCTCGAAGAGAACGTGCAGGACCAGACGGCAAAGCGCGGCCTGATGCTGACAGAATCCAAAATCAGGAGATTGGTCAAATACTACAAGAGATCCCATGTGCTCCCACAGGATTGGAAGTACGATGCGAAGTCATTGCGGCTGTATGTTGGATAAGTATCTTTTTCTCTTTTTTTCTTTCTTGTTTCTGTTATTTATGGCCAGTATACCCAATCAAGAATCTGATACTGCCGGAACCGGAGCGCTGCTTCTCACGCCAGCTGCTGCGCGGCCATCTTCTTTCTTCTTCTTTTTCCCTTGGAGGCTGAGCATGCCCCAGTCAAAGCCGAGCAGCGAGAGGGCGTATGAGCTGAGGACGACAGCAAAAAACACGTTGAGGTCAAACCATGCCATGACATACTTGAAGATGGCGAGCCAGTACACCGGGACAAGGAGGACAAAACAGACAGGCCTGATGCCATTCGCTCGCTGTCGCCTTCCACGCTTTCTTTTCACTGCCATAATTCCACCCCTACAAAACTCGCATTCGGCGTAATCGTTGGCGAGTTCTGAACATTATAGCTAAAGACCTATGTATTTGAACATTTTAGTCAAATTTTTTTGCCGTGATTTTCTTTTTACTGCGTGAAGGTAGTTGTCGTAACCTTCGTA
>JACPCA010000044.1 GCA_016180035.1 Candidatus Woesearchaeota archaeon | reverse complement strand
TTCACTTCGTTCAGCCACCCAAAGGAGGAATATTCGCCGGAGCGAAGCGGAGGCTACCTACAGGTCAATGTAGTTCAATAGATGGAAGCTTAACGCCCGGAAAAGCATTTTGTTTTCCTTCCGGTTAAGTGATGTAGATGTGTGGTGAGGAAGGAAAAGAAAATGGGGGAAAAAAGAGACCATAACTGTGTTATGGTACGGCGGCGCCCCAAATCTGTGTTTTTTAGCCGAAAACAGCAGCGATTTGACGACTGACCATGAAGAAAGATTTTCTACAGAGCTGCCCTGTTCAAAACACATTTAAACCACCTCCTGCCTCCACCACCTCACTCATGGCTGGCGCTTCACGATCCTCGGACGACCCGCTCCTGCATCTTGTTTCTGACACGCTGGAGCGGAACAAGCAGGCTCTTGTCTTTGTGAATTCCAAGCGCTCGGCTGAAAAATCTGCAGAAGACCTTGCCCGAAAAATAAAGCAGGCCAGGCAAGCGTCTCCAGGCCAGGAAAAGCTTGCCCATGACGTCCTGCACACGCTTTCCACGCCGACCAAGCAGTGCGAGCGGCTTGCCTCGTGCGTCAAGAAAGGCATCGCGTTCCATCATGCCGGGCTGACGCAGAAGCAGAAAGACCTTATCGAAGACCATTTCCGGGAAGGGACTGTCAAGGTCATCTGCTGCACGCCGACGCTTGCGGCTGGCGTTGACCTCCCTGCCTTTCGCGCCATCCTTCGCGATCTCCGGCGCTTTTCCGGCCCCCGAGGCCTGTCATGGATCCCTGTCCTGGAATACCAGCAGATGGCAGGGCGCGCCGGCAGGCCGAGCTATGATGCGTATGGAGAAGCGATTGCTATCGCCTCCACAGAAAAAGACAGGGACGAGATCTATAGCCGCTACCTTCTCGGTGAGCCGGAGGAGATCTATTCCAAGCTTGCCGTTGAGCCTGTCCTGCGGACGTACCTCCTTTCCCTGATCGCAACCGGGTTTGTTTCCACCAAGGTGGAGATCCTCTCCTTTTTTGAAAAAACATTTTGGGCCCACCAGTTCGGCGACATGGCGCGCCTGGAAGAGATCATCACCAAAGTCCTCCGCCTGCTGGAAGAATACGAGTTCATCACGACGCCGATAGGCCTGCCGGCTGCAAAAAAAAAGGAAAAAAAGGCAATCTTTGTCTCTGCTGCCGACCTCGCCGATGGAAAGATCGAGGCGACCATCATCGGCAAGCGCGTTGCAGAGCTCTATCTCGACCCCTTGTCAGCGCATGAGCTGATCGAGTGCCTGCAGCACGCATCTGCCATCGTCACCTCCGCAGCGCTGAACGAATTTTCTTACCTGCACGCCGTGTCCTGCCGCTTGGAGATGCGCCCATTATTGACCATCAAGACAAGAGAGTGGGAAGACATCCAGGCGCAATTCAACCAATATCAGGATCTTGTCCTCCAGCCAGAGCCGAGCCTGTACGACGAGGAATATGAAGGCTACATGAACAGCGTCAAGACCGCCCTGTTCTTCAATGAGTGGATCAATGAGAAGGATGAGGAGTTCCTTCTCGGGAAGTACGATGTCCGGCCGGGCGAAGTGCATGCCAAGATCGCCATTGCGGACTGGCTGCTGTATTCCGCAGAAGAGCTTGCCAAGCTCCTCAAGCTTCACGCCCAGATAAAAGATATCCTGAAAACAAGGTTCCGGCTGAAGTATGGCGTGCGCGAAGAGCTCTTCCCTCTCCTGAAGCTAGGCGGCGTCGGAAGAGTCCGCGCGCGAAAGCTGTTCAACAACGGCATCAGAGATTTGGGGGATGTGAAAAAGGCAGACATCACGACGCTCTCCCAGATGCTCGGCAAGCAGATCGCGATCAGCGTCAAGAAGCAGGTGGGGATTGACATCGACAAGGAAATAGTTCCGGAGAACAAGAGAAGAGGGCAGCTGAGCTTGAAGGATTATTGACAAGGATTGAACTATCTGTAATCAGCTTCATGGATTAGACTGTCATGGATTGGGTTGAGCTGCCGGTTTAATATCGGGAAGCTTCAGCAGGTAGGGCTCGATGACCATCCGCCGCCCTGCCTGGACATGGTTACGGATGTCTGCCTGCATCCGATCCATGCTTTGGCTGACGGAATACCCTAATCTATCGTGAAGGATGGCATCAGCAAGAAGGGGAGCGACAGAGATCACGTCAACAAGCCAGTCCTTATTCGCCCTATAATACTCATCGCTGCGCGGGATCGTGTCGCAAACAACAACCTTCACCCCGCTCTCTCTTAGGATATCTTCAGGATGATACAGTATCCTTCCTCCACCGTCATGCTTCGGGCTAAATACGCCATGGGTGGCGAACACGAATATTTTTTCGACGCCATCCTGCTCGCGAAGGTATCGTGACGTTTCAGTGATGGAGCCCGCCGTATCGACCATGTCATCAATGATGACAGCACACCTTGTTTTGATCTGGCCAGTGTGGCCGCGGACCTCTGCTGTTCCCGGAGCAGATCGCGTCTTATCATGAACAACATACGGCCGGCCGATCATGGCAGCAGCTTTTTCTGCCCGATACGCTCCGCCGGCATCAACAGAAACGACGGTGATGTCATCAAGGCTCAAGCCATTAGTGTCAAGGAAATAATCGGAGAGGATATACCGCGCAAAGAGAGGGGATGCTCTCAGATGGTCGACGGGATAATCGCTGAATCCCTCCTCTTGCGCTGCGTGGAGGTCAATGGTCACGATCCGCTTCAGGCAGTGCTTGGCGCTTGCCGCGATAAGATCAAATATCACCTTCGCGGAGATCGGCACTTTTCCCTGAAGCTTTTTGTCCTCTCGCTGATAGGGAAGAAAAGGGGCGATAACATTCACTGCCGATGCTGACGACCGGTTTAGCATATCCAGCGTGAGCAGCAGCTCTACCAAGTCCACATTGGAGTCCCGGAACATTGAAATGAGGTCAATAGACCGGTGGCGGACATTCGTCCTGCTGCTGGGCTGGAGTTCTCCATTATTAAACGGGGTTGTTTTGCTGTCACAAGCCTCGTAGCTCAGCTGCTGCATCCGGTTAACATCGCCTTGAATCTTTTCCCAAGCTGCAGCATCAATGCCTTCTTTGTGCTTGACGTGAAGAAGCTGTTCCCCATTCGTGAGGTGATCGCGCCATAAGCCCTTGTAAGCATCGCCCAATCGTCTTTCAAACGAGCGTGCTCCTTCCGTATAATAGAAAAGATTCGGAGGGCTTTGCTGCTCGACAAAGCGCCGTGCCCGTTCTTGGATGGATTCCTCGGCAGGCTGTTCTTCATCAGGTATGGCGTCACTCATGATGCCGGGGAATGAGGGAAAGTTTTTAAATGTTCTCTCTTTTTTTCAGGCCATGATCCTCAAAAACTGCCGGTATGTCGTGACCCAGAACGCCAACAGAGAGATCCTGGAGAATGTTGACGTCCTCCTGAAAGGGCAGGACATCATTGCTGCCGGCAAGGGCCTGCCGCTGAGCCCCGGCGATCCAGATATCCTTGACTGCACCGGCTGCATCGTCATGCCAGGCCTCATCAACACGCACGCCCATCTTGGCATGCATTCCCTCAAGGGCATCTGCGACGACAAGGAGCTCCATGACTGGCTCCGCATCGTTGTCCCCAAAGAACAGGCGTTCAGCAAGGATGACGTGCTGCGGAATACCATCGCCGGCGCCCGGGAGGCAGTCCGCTTCGGCACGACAGCCATCTACGATTCCTACGCCTACGCGTTCGAGCGTGCCGCCATCTTTGAACGGCTCGGCATGCGGGCTGCCGTGTCATCCACGGTCCGGAAAGAGGAGGATCTCGAGGCTGCTGAAAAATTCATCACCAGCCTTCAGGGAAGCCAGCTCATCACTCCTGTCCTTGCTGCCCACTCGCCGTATGAGTGCAGCAAGACGCTCCTTCAGAAGATCATCAAGCTGAGCAACAAGCGCAACGTTCTCCGCCGCATCCACATCGGCGAGACAAGAAAGGAGCGGTATGACGTGCTCAAGAAGCACGGCAAGCTGCCGATAGACTACCTCCATCATCTCGGATTTCTCGACGGCAAGGCCCTGCTGGTGCACGCGATCTGGATCACCAAGGGAGAGGTGCGGAAGATTGCAGCAGCGCAGGCGAAGGCCAGCCACAACCCGACGTCGAACATGAAGCTTGCCTCTGGCGGCGTCATGCCGCTTATCGAGATGCTGGAGGCAGGCGTCTGCGTCGGGCTCGGCACGGATTCTGTCGTGTCCAACAATAATCTTGACCTGTTCGGGGAGATGAAGCTGACCGGCCTGCTCCACAAGCAGCACCGGTGGGACCCTACCGTGATGCCGGCCCAGAAAATCCTGGACATGGCAACGATTGACGCAGCCAAGTGCCTTGGGCTGGATGCTGACATTGGATCTATCACTCCTGGAAAGAGGGCAGACCTTATTGTCATCCCCCTCTGCCACCACCTCCTGCCGGCCAATGACCTCGTGTCGAACCTTGTCTACTGCGCCAATGGCTCCGACGTGAGGGATGTGATCATCGACGGGAAGATCGTGTTGAGGGAGGGAGAATTTGTTGAGAGGAGATAGATTAGCGGGGTGTGGTAAAACAAGATGGCAGATGGTGTTACATCTTGGAGAACTTCATTTGTTATTACTGCACTATGGGGATGAGCATGATAACGAAACCTATCTTCACGAATCAATTGATGAACGATAGTCAATCCTTTCTCCCGTGATCCTGAGAGACTAAAATATTCCGAGGTCGAAAGGAACAGGTCTCGTAGCTGAGGGACGTGCCATACCAGCCGATAAACACCTTCTCTCAACATTCTATCTTGTGGTTTAAAAGTGTCTTTTACTATCAACGCCTGCTGTTTTTGTTGATGTTCTCTTCCTTGCATTAATCTATCTACAAGCGCTCTTAACATAGATAGCACTAAGAATTGGGGGAGTATTTAATGGTTTTGGAATTTTGGCTTTGTAGAAAATGGCATCTTGATTGATGCACCACCATGCTTAAACTATGTTTAAGCCAAAACTCGCATTGTTGAATATTCGTAGGCGAGTTTTGGGTGTCCCCAAATCAGCCAAAACTCACATCGCTGAAAGTCTGGGGGTGAGTTTTGGGAATCCCTAAACTGGGCGACCTCGCTGAAGCTCGGTCACCCTAAGGCTGCAAACTTGCTTTTACTGCGTAAACTTAGTTTAGCCATTTTTGTTAGACTCCGAACGGAGGAGTCCACCTACACGTCGATATAGTTCAACAGACGGAAGCTTAACGCCCGGAAAAGCATTTTGTTTTCCTTCCGGTTAAATGAGGTAGATGTGAGATGAGGAAGGAAAACAAAATGCGGCGGACAGGATTCGAACCTGCGTAAGCACTAAGCTAATGGGTCCTAAGCCCATCCCGTTTGACCGCTCCGGCACCGCCGCGCAGAAAGGTAAAGAAGGGGGTTTCTATAAAAAGGTATCTCAAACAAAACTCGCATCCGAAGTAAATCGTAGGCGAGTTTTGGGAATCCATAAATCGGGCGACCTCGCTAAAGCTCGGTCACCCGAAGGCTGCAAAATGGATTTACGGTGCTGGAATACAACCTGTTCAGTTATCTTTTTTTGACTCCGCGCACAGCTCGGAATCCCCCTTGCATATTGTCAATTCCAAAAAAGCTTCTTTTTTCGCCGGAGCGAAGCGGAGGCTACCTACACGGCAATATAGTTCATCACTCCGGAATATATTCCAAAAAAAGCATTTTGTTTTCCTTCCGGTTAATAGATGTAGCTGTGCGATAAGGAAGGAAAACAAAATGCGGGTGATGGGAGTTGAACCCACGACCTCCACGATGCACGCGCCGGCATGGCATTGCTGCCGTTGTTTCCTGTGCGCTTTATGAGCGTGGCGCTCTAACCGTTGAGCTACACCCGCGATACGCCTGCAGAGAAGCGGTTGTTATTTAAAGGTTGTGGAGGACGCGGCTCTGTAGAAAATCTTTCTTCATGGCCAGACGTCAAATCGCTGTTTTCGGCTAAAAAACACAGATTTGGGGCGCCGCCGTGATTTTCTTGAACGCTCTTTTTTCTTTCCCACCCTGCTTAAGCGAGGTGGGAAAGAAAAAAGGCCTAAACCCGGTTAGATACGGCGGCGCTACATATAGGCCATGACATTTTCAATAACGCAGGGGGCTGCTTTGTTTTTCACTCCTGCCCAAACCGAATTTCACTCTCACAAGCTTTATATACACCCTCCTCTCCCGCCCGCCCCATGGCATACCTGCTTTTTCAACGATCAGCCCTTCTCTTCCTTGCCCTTCTCCTCTGCAGCACGCTGGCCTCATCCTATACCCAGCTTTCCCTCATTGAAAACTCATGCTATGCTGACGGCTCCTTCGCGTTCACGATAGACAACCAAAAGACAACGCCGTTATCCACGGATGACATGGCTGTCACGGCCCGGCATTCCTTCCTGAACATCACTCCAGGCGTCCGCGGCGTCTGGACGAAGAACCTCATCTATGAGAACGTCAATGATACAACGCCGAATTCGCGGCGAACAACCTTTTATTCGGAGGCCAGTGTGCTGACAGCTGAAGGAGACTATTATGCCACTGTCAAGTATATTGGCTGCAGGGAATCTCCAAACTGCAAGCTGACCTTCAGCCTGAGCGACTGCCCTGCTTTTGACCCGTTCTGCGAGCGCGAAAAGCTCACCACGACCAGATGCGAGCAGGACGGCAAGACGCTGAGCATCTGGTTCAAGGGCATTGCGGATGATTACGAGACGGTCGTTCCAGACAATGACGCGTATTATTATCTCCGGCTTGACACTGGCGCCACGAAGCGGCTCCCGAGGTTCACGACGATCATGACGTACGACACTCTTGGGCAGAATTGGTATAAGGTGAACCTCCCTCTTGATGCCGGCGACCATGTTGTCCGCGCCGGTGCGGTGAAGAAGAACTGTGATACGGCTGCGCGGGAATATGCCTTGGTAGAGTGCACGGATGCGGCAGCGCCAGCCCCTGCTCTTGAGCCATCTTCTATCATCATTTACGAGCCGCCGCAGCCTGCTGATAAAGAAGCTCCTGCTGCTCCTGCTGCCTCTCCACCTTCTCCGCCACCGGCTGTCGAGCAGGATTCTGAACAGCTCCCGGTGGACCTGGTGGAACAGCCAGTCCCTGTTGGCCAGCCTGGAGCAGGAGATGCAGGTATTGTACCGGCAGGTGATGCAGCTATCAACCTGCCTGTGGCGCAGCCCGTGCCAGTTCCCCCTGTTGTTCCTGTTGCTGATGACAGTCAGCAGGCGCCAGCCCCTGCCCGACTGTATGCCAAACCTTCAGCAGGCCTTGATCAGGAGGTCAGGATACCTTTTCATTTTTATCTTCTCGTCGGCATCATAGCGCTCGGCATCCTCATGCTTATTTTAGGGAATCGCAAGAGGCAGTAACGCAGGATACAGTAAAAAACAGTGGAAAAACAATAATGGAAAAGAATGAACAGGAAATGGAAAAGGAAACAAGGATCATCCTGCGGTGCGGCTGTTCTGTCCATGCTGGCGGAAGCTTCCACGTCGGGCAGAGATGCCAGAACTGCAGGGAATGCACGGCAATTGCGGAACTGCACCCGTTTGGGATGAAGAGGTTAGGTTAAGAGAAAAATTAAGCAGTTTGAGCTTCTTGAAGAAAGATGTTCTTCAAATCAATTCATTCCTTATCTCTTTCCCTTCTTCACTTCCTCCCGAAACTGCTCGAGAAACCGCTCCCAATCCTTTTCCTTGACGCACCCGCCGCAGGCGTTTTCATGCCCGCCGCCGTAGCCGTCAATGCCGGCAAGGGCTTTCTGCAGGATTGGCCGGACTGGCGTAGAGGACCGGAAGCTGAGCTTGTATTCTCCGCCCTTCTTCCGCCCGACGACGATGATCTTTTTGGGGAACAGGTACAGCATCTCATTGGACAATTCCTTCGTGAAGCTATTGCTTCCATCGTAGGTGAACACTAAAACTTTGTCCCTCGATTTTTTTGACTTGGCATGTTCGAGCAGGCGATCATAGTCCTGCCACACGCTCTGCGCCTTGTTATAGATATACCTGCCTTCCGGTGTTTCCTGGCGCAGGATCTCGTGCGGGCTCTTGATCGTTGAAAGGTACTGGAGGCACTTGTTGACGTCGGCCATGCTCCCTTTCAGCATGAACGAGATGATCTTGACGAGCTTCCCGATCTCCGAGCCGAACAGGGCAGCATCCGGTGTCTTTATCTTTTTTGGAAGAAGATCAGGATACTGCTTTCGGAACTCTTCCATCAGCTCTTTGGGAAACTGCCAGTCCCCTACAATGCCGATCATGGCAATCCACAAGTCCTGCGGGCGGGCGAGCTTTACAATATGGTAGCAGTTTCCTGTCGTGCAGGTATTGTCTTTTTCCTTATAGTTGAGCGGGTTGTAATACTTTACCCTGTCGCGCTTGAACGGGCCGTGATGGTCGATCCAGATGACCGGCACACGCATCTTGTCCAGAAAGCCCTGGTCGATCATGGGGACGTCGAGAACAAAGATCTTGTCCGGCTGCGCTTCCTCCACCATCCTGAGGAATTTCAGGTCCAGCATCGGGGCGGACTTAATCGGGATGCCCCTGCCTTCCTGCTTGTACCGGTACAGCAGCATGAAGGCAGCAGTTCCGTCAGGGTCATCGTCAAAAAAGAACAGCGGGTTCTTGCAGCCGTCAAGCTCCTTGCGGATCTCGTCATAGATGTGATCGGGCATCGCCATACTTTTCTTAAACAAAAGGGCGGTATATAAAGGTTGGGATTGTGGATGAAAAATCAACAGCTTACTTTTCCCTCTTCCCTGCATCCCGCACCCGCTCAAAGAAGCCCGGCTGATGTTCAAAATATTCGATAAGCGCTCTTCGCTTCTGTTCTATCTCTGAAGCTCGGTCAGCATACTTAGCATGCACATATAACGGTCCTGCCTGAAGCTGGGCGAGAAGGCGAACGCCGGAGTCTAGCGCAGCTGTTATGTTGGTATTCATGTCATTTCCATATTTTCTGACGCGCTTCTCGATGGCTTTTCTGTATATTGCTGAATTTCCGTTAGTAAAAAGATTGTATACCCTCTCTGATGATGCTATTATGACACCAAATGCCATTGCAATACCTAAAAAGCGAGTATCTTTTGTGATATAAGTAATAATTGCTCCCGTAAATACTGTAAGACTGGTAACGGCACTAGCCTGTGTAGCGGATACTTCTCTGCTATACGCTCTCGGCGACTCTAACTCCGGTGCTGCCAGTAACTTGTCTAATCGTTGTATCGCAGCATTATAAATTCTTACATCTTCCTCCTCAACAACTCCTGCCTTTGCCAGCAATGCAATTCCTTCCAATGCAAGGTGGCGCGGCTGGCTTGTTGAGTACGGTCTTTGCTACTGGGAGCATAAAGATTAACTCCTATTCGTTGAGCAGCTACTTCCCTTTCGAGATCCTGCTCTACAATGCGTTGTGCTGGATTCTCTGCTCTCCTTCGGAGTTCTTCTATTTTTTGGTCCCCACCCATATTCAAGGGGGAAAATATGGGTGTATTTAAGCTTTGCCTATCGATGGGCTCTATAGAAACTCCTTCTTCATGGTCAGTCGCCAAACCGCTGTTTTTGACTAAAAAACACGATTTTTGGCGCCGTGAATGTATCATCAAAAAACAAAATACCCGGCTTCGTATCACTCAAAACTCGCATTGCCCAAAGATTGTGAGCGAGTTTTGGGTATGCCCCAAGAAGGGCGGCGTCACTCAAAACTCGCATCGCTTCAAACTCGTGGGCGAGTTTTGGGAATCCCTAAATCAGCGGATTTCGCTTTGCGCGAAATCCGCTTCAGGCTGCAACATGGTTAAAAAAGATGAATATTCGCCGGAGCGAAGCGGAGGCAACCTACACGTCGAGATAGTTCTATGACTGGAATATTTTCTTAAAAAGCATTTTGTTTTCCTTCCGCTTATCAGGATAGTTTTGCGACGAGGGAGGAAACCAAAATGAGGGACATGACTGCCAAATCGATGCGTGGTGGTGCCGTAACCCGTTATTGGTAACTGGGTAGATAGATGTCAATTTACTACACAGTTACCAATATTGAGAATTGCACCAATCTGTATAAATCGTGCAATTGTCAATACCGGCTCTGCCGGTATTATTGTTCTTTTCTGAAATTAATTACGGCGCCAAAAATCTGAACGACATTTTTTGCAAAGCAGAGGTTTCCATAAGATTTAAATTCTAAACACATTTATAACGTGTAATGAATGGTCTGGAGAGAGGGAACTAACATGAACTGCCCAAGCTGTAGAAAAGGAATACTGGAGAAAAAAGATGATGTGATCAAGCAGGATGGAGTCTCTTTTGAGATATTTTACTGCAAGGCCTGTGGGGAAGAGATCATGACGATGAAACAGCTTAAAGCCCTTGCAACAAAGTATAGAAAATTGCGAAAAGCAAAAGAGGTGACCTTTGCAAAATGGGGAAACAGCATTGCTATGAGAATCCCGAGCGGCATTGCAGAAGAATATGGCATCTCTCCAGGAAAGCACGGTACACTCACTAAGGATAAAGAGGGCTTTAAGGTGATACCGACGTTAGGAAGCTGAAGCAGCGCTCCGGTGACTCGATATGGAGACAGGCAGTCATTTCTCCCGGTCGGTGGAACAGTGATATAATCCGAAGCTTTTTCGGATGATTCGGACAATATTCAACTCTCCGAAAAATCTAAAGTAAAAAATATAAATATGTCATGGTATTATACATCACATGACGCTTTCAAAACTCGATACTTCTGTCGTTATCATAATCATCATTCTCATCATTCTTACTGCAGTGCTTCTTGTCATGAAACGGATGGGGTTGATCACCTCATGAAAGAAACAACAATAGGCCAGTGATGCCCTAAAATATGCTGCTTCGTACTGAAGCGTTCGTTGTAGTTGCTTGGCATGTTGATAGGGCGATGGAATGTCCGGAGGCTCCGTATGGTACGTAAACGGTGGAAACGAAAAAGTGGGTACGGCACACCAGCCCCGACCATTTCCAAGAAAGAGTTGCTAAACCATGATTTTTTCTTGAATCCTCTGTATAATGATTGGGATGATTGGAGAGATGGCTTCAGGGACTGGTATCGAAATTTTAAGGCAATCAAGAACGTCCAACTGAAGAAAGGCAAGCATCTCAACGAAGAAATAATCAAGAAACGGCTAAGAATGAACCAAAAACAAGAACGGCTGCTTAAGAGAAGAAAAGCGAAGATGGTGAACTTTCATTAACAAGCCACCAACATGAATCCTACCCCTTGATCCTCTTCAATCGGAACACGTTCTCGCGCTCCATCTCTTCGAGGCGGAGCTTGATGAAGCGCTGGGCCTGCTCGAGCTTGGGGATGACAGAGAATTCCAGCGCGTTGACGCGCCGCTTGGTCTTTTCGATCTCCAGCAGCAGCTTCTTCATCGTGGTTTCCACTTCTGCTGCCTCGATGGCCTTGTCAACCACTTTCTCGTACGAGCGCGATGCCTCGTCAATGACCGACGACCCCTCGATGATGCCGTAGCCGCGCTCCTTGAGCTTTTTCTGCGCGGTCGAGCCGGCAATCTTTGGGACGACAACGCCCATGATGTTCTTGGAGGTTAGTTCCAGCAGCGGCTTGTCGCGGACAGCAAGCGCCAGGGATTTTATCTTGAGGTCGCTTTCGATCGTCCTTGACACGTTCATCTTGTAGAGCGCGTTCCGGTATTCCTCAACAAGCTCCTTGCGGAGCGTCTTGGCCTTCTTGAGGCTTTCGAAGAATTCAAGGATGAGCCCGTCTCTCTTCTTCTTGAGAAGATTGTAGCCGGACTTGGCCAGCTTGATCCTCTTCTTGAGCTTCATCAGCTCGCTTCTGGTTGGCTTGATGTCTACCATGGCATATCATTACTCAACGGTAAGGGGTTGGCAGGAGGTAGTGGGCTTCTCTACAAAGCCACTACCCAACACCAACTACCCGCTACTTTTATAATATTTCTCCCGCAGCTCCGGGCTGATCCTGGTAAGCTCCTGCTTCGGGATGCTTCCGAGCAGGCCCCATCCGATATCCAGCGTCTGCTGGATGCTGCGGTCGTCGCGCTTGCCCTGCTGGACGAACGATTTCTCAAACATCTCTGCAAACTTGAGCAGGCGCTTGTCACGGCCGGACAGGGCATCTTCGCCGACGATGGCGACAAGGCCGCGCAGGTCGCGCCCTTCGGCGTAGAACGCGTACATCTGGTCGGAGATGTTCTTGTGGTCGTCCCGCGTCTTCCCTTTTCCTATGCCAAGATTCATCAGGCGGGAAAGGGAAGGGAGGATGTCGACCGGCGGATAGATGTTTTTCCGGTGCAGCTCCCGCGACAGGGTGATCTGGCCTTCAGTGATGTATCCGGTCAGGTCAGGGATCGGGTGCGTGATGTCGTCTCCGATCATGGTCAGGATGGGAAGCTGCGTCACCGACCCTTTCTTGCCGTTGATCATGCCTGCCCGCTCGTAGAGCGTTGCCAGGTCCGTGTACATGTAGCCTGGATATCCCCGCCTGCCAGGGACTTCTTCCCGCGCAGCGCCGATCTCCCGAAGCGACTCGCAGTAGTTCGTCATGTCGGTAAGGATGACGAGAACGTGCATATCTTTTTCATACGCAAGATACTCTGCTGCCGTCAAGGCAAGGCGCGGCGTGACCAGCCGCTCGACAGCAGGGTCGTCCGCAAGATTGAGGAACACCACGCTCCGCTCCAGCGCGCCAGTCTCCTCAAAGTCCTTGATGAAGTATTGGGCTTCCTCATTCGTGATGCCCATCGCGGCGAACACGACGACGAAATTGCTTTCCTCGCCGGCCACTTTTGCCTGGCGGGCGATCTGGAGCGCAATCTCATTGTGCGGCAGCCCGCTTCCAGAAAAGATAGGGAGCTTCTGCCCGCGCACGAGCGTGTTGGTCGCGTCGATCGTGGATACCCCTGTCTGGATGAATTCGCTGGGGCTTGCTCTCGAGTAAGGATTGATGGCAGCGCCCATGATGTCCAGCTTCTTTTCCGGCATGATCTCGGGGCCTCCGTCAATGGGCTTGCCAGCGCCGCTGAGGATCCTGCCGAGGATGTCCTTGGAGACAGACAGCTTGATGCTCTCGCCGAGGAACTTCACTGCGCTGTTCCTGTCGATGCCGCTCGTGCCCTCGAACACCTGCACGACGACGATATCGTCGCTCGTGTCCAGCACCTGCCCCTGCTTGGTATCTCCGCTCGGAAGCCGGATCCTGACCAGGTCTCCATAGGCTATCGGCTCGGTCTTTTCGACAAAGACGAGCGGGCCTGCAATTCTTGTAATGGTTTTGTATTCTTTCATGATCATCACCTTGACACGCATATTCTGCTTGTTTCTTCTCTGGCTTACAGCTTGTTGAATTCTGCGTCCATCTCTTTCTGGACGCCGTCAAGGATCTTCTCGTATTCTCTTCCGAACTTGGCATCGGAGATCTTGTCCTTCGACGTGATGCCGAGAATATCTTTTACCCGCGACCCGTGCTCCAGGGCTGCTGTTGCGAGCGTGGAAAAGTGGAAGATCGTCTTCATCATCTTGTACGTCTTCTTCAGCTCGCAGTAGGTGTCGATCTCATGGAAGGCGTTCTGCTGCAGGATGAACTCGCGCAGCATTCTGGCTGTCTCCAGCGTGAGCTGCTCCTTTTCCGGCAGTGAGTCAGAGCCGACGAGCTGGACAATTTCGAGAAGCTTTTCTTCTTCCTGAAGCACGCTCATCATGCGGTCGATGAGCTGCCTCCAGTCGCTGGCGACATTCTGCGCATACCACGGCGTGAGGATGTCTAAGTACAAGCTGTAGGACGTGAGCCAGTTGATCGATGGAAAATGCCTGCGCTGGGCAAGCTTTGCATCCAATGCCCAGAAGGTTTTGGTGACGCGGAGCGTGCTCTGCGTGACCGGCTCGGAAAAGTCGCCGCCAGGAGGGCTGACTGCCCCGATGATCGTGACCGACCCTTCCTTCTCGGTTCCAAGGGGGATCACGCGGCCTGTCCTCTCGTAGAATTCTGCAAGGCGGGTGGAGAGATACGCCGGGTACCCTTCTTCTCCCGGCATCTCTTCCAGCCGCGAGGAGATCTCCCTCATCGCTTCTGCCCATCGTGACGTGGAATCTGCCATCATGGCGACAGAATAGCCCATGTCTCGGAAATATTCGGCTATCGTGACACCGGTGTATACTGATGCTTCCCGCGCAGCCACCGGCATATTGGACGTGTTCGCTATCAGCACGGTCCTGTTCATCAGCGGCTTCTTGGTCTTTGGGTCTTCAAGATGGGGGAATTCGACAAGCACTTCTGTCATCTCATTGCCGCGCTCTCCGCAGCCGACATAGACGATGATGTCCGCGTCGCACCACTTTGCCAATTGCTGCTGCGAGACGGTCTTTCCAGCGCCGAACGGGCCGGGAATGGCAGCAGCGCCTCCTTTTGCAAGCGGGAACAGGGAGTCAAACACGCGCTGCCCTGTCAGGAGCGGGATGGTCGGGGCAAGCTTCTTTTTTGCCTTTCTGGCGAGCCGGACCGGCCATCGCTGGGCCATCGTGATATCCATTTTTCCTTCTCTGCCTCCCCCGCTGCCGTCATGTGCGGTATCAAGGGTGCAGACCGGCTGCAGCACCGTGTAGGCTCCAGAAGAGATATCTTTTATTTTTCCCTCCATGCCCTGCGGGACCATGATCCTGTGGATGAAGCCTGGCGTTTCCTCGACCTCGCCAAGGATGTCGCCCCCT
Source organism: Candidatus Woesearchaeota archaeon (assembly GCA_016180035.1). Taxonomy (GTDB): domain Archaea; phylum Nanobdellota; class Nanobdellia; order Woesearchaeales; family UBA12501; genus JACPCA01. The sequence continues at coordinate 5,690 of JACPCA010000044.1, read as the reverse complement.
TTGACGTGCTCTCCTTTCTTGCGGAGCGCCTTGAACTGCCATTTCCTGGCATGGTCCAGCCCTGGAGCGTCAACGCCGCGCTTGATGAAGCTGCCCATCTGCTTTTCAAGGACAGGAAGCGGGCGCTGGATGCCGTCATAGATGGACGTTAACAGGCCGGGCCCGAGCTCCACGGAGAGCTGCTCGCCGGTATTTTCCACCGGCTCGCCAGGCTTGATGCCGGTCGTGTCTTCATAGACCTGGATGACAGTCTTGTCGCCATTGATCTGGATGACTTCGCCCATCAGGCGCTCCTTGCCGACGCGGACAACGTCGAACATCCGCGCGTCGAGGCCGACAGCCACCACGACAGGGCCTGCGATGCGGAAGAGCCTTCCGGCGCCGTGATGCTGTTCAGCATGATGGTGTTGTCCAGCATGATATTCCATCGCTTCTTTTGGTTCTGTTTTGGTACTCATGATCGTTCACCTTCGATTGTTTTATTTTTTCTTCAATCTTTATTTTTTTTAATTATTCGCCCCACAGGTCAACGCCGATGGACTTCTTGATCATCTTCCTCAGGCTGTCCTGCGATGCTTCAGTGGACATGGGGACCGCGACCGGCCTGACAGAGGCGTTGAGGCTCTCTCTCCCGCGCTCGTCAAGCCTGCTGAGCAGAGGCTCGTCAATGATGATGATGCCGACGCTGCTGTCGCTCATGGCCTGCCGGACCATGTCGTCGGGATTGCCGTCGACCTCAAACACTTTCTTGATCCCCGCGAGCTGGAAGCCGACGACGAACTCGCTGCCGCCGACAACGGCAAGCTCCAGCTTTCCATCATTCCGCTCTTCCCGGAGCGCTTCCTTGATCATTTTGCGTACACCAGCTCTCTTGCCATGAACGCCTCATCAAGGCCGAGCTGTTTTCCCTTGATGATTGTCTTAAGGTTTCTGATCTCGATCTCTTTGGCGAACATGAAGCCGAGGATCACGTCGATGGACAGCGGGTTCTGGTGCAGGAGCAGGGCTGCCCTGTCAAGCAGGTGATGGTTGAGCTGGAGCTCAAAGTCCATGATCGCCCCCCCTTCTTTGCTGTTGTTGTCGGCGCTTCTGCTTTCCGGAGCATTGCCATATCCCATCTTCTTGAGCGCGGCAACGGCCTCGTTCGCATCTGCCATCCTTGCCAAGGCAAGGAGCGCGTGCTTTTTGATCCTTGCCCCAGAAAAGAACAGGTATTTCTCGATCTCCTTGCTGTCAAACTGCTCCCTCTTGAGGCGGAGGATCGTCTTGATGTTGAGCACGTCAATCTCATGCTCCAGAAAGGTCCTGAACAGGTTTCCCTGCTTGGGGATATGCTTGCTGAACTCGAGGATTTCTGAATAGTAATGCCGGTCAAGGGCGTTCTCGATGTCGAACAGGCTGTGCTGCTCCTTATATTTTGCAACTGCCTCTTTCAGGTCAACGAAGGGGATGCTCTTGGCGATCTCTTCGATGCTCTCCTTCTTGAAGAGCTGCATCAGATACGTCCTGCTGAAGCTTCCCGCAGGAATCAGCAGCGACTCGACATAGCGCTCGTCCGCACTGGTGAACTTGCCGCGGAAGACCGACTTGAGATTGCTGATGTCTTTCCGCTTGAGGTATTCTTCAATGATGATCCGGAGATTCCCCTCAGCGATCTTCTTGAGCTTCCGGAACGCCCGGACAAGGTTCTTGTTCAGCGCTGCCTCGACGTGGTGGATGCCGAGCTGGCTGACTGCAAGCTCGTCAATCTCCCGCTTGTATTCAGTCTCCTGCAGGAACTTGGCTATCTCTGCCACCTTCATCTTCAACAGCTTTTGATAGTCGTCCCTCTTGATGAGCTTGCTTTTCATGGCGCTCACCCTCGCGTAGGTGTACGGGTAGGTCCCGAGCCGGAGGGTTCCGTTCGTCATCCATTCTTGTCCTGTCATGTTTCTGTACATCCGGTTATCTTTGTATCCTCTTCAGGGTAGATCCCCTGTCAAAACAGGATCTTTCCGAGCTGCTGGAGCGACCTGTCCTTGATGTCGTGGAGGATCTCGTCATATTGATAGTCCACCCGGATCTTTCCATCGCTTGTTTCAGCGATGATGCCGCCGCTCATGCTCCCCTCCTCATAAGAGACGCCCTTGGCGGAGGAGACCGCCTTCTTGTCTTTCTTGCTGGCGATCACCCTCGCTACATCAATCTCCTGCTGGGACTTCCTGATCAGGGCGAGGATGTAGCCTTCCCTCTTCTTTTCAGGAAGCGAGGCGATCTCCTGCCGTGCCTTGTCGACAGCGCTGTCGATGATCGATTTTTTCTTGTCCAGCAGCGCCTTGCGCAGGTCGAAATCTGCAGCAGCCTTTTCACGCTTTTCCATCATGGCAAGAAGCGCCTTGGCTGATGCTTCTGCCCTCAGCTTATACTCGCCTGCCTTGCACCGGGCATCTTCCAAGATGGCATCTGCATCGCGCTGCGCCTGCTGAAGGATGGCTCGCGCCTCATTCTCTGTCCTTTTCAGGATGTCCTCTTCAACTTCTTTCAGTCCCATAGCAATATCACTCTTCTTCCGATCATCATTCTCTTCGTTCTATCATACCCTCTTTGTCCTAACGCTATTCTCTTCCGCTGCTGTATCATGGCCTTGCGCTGTCCACCATTCACCGATCATGCCTCTTCGCGCCTGCATTACCCTGCAAGCCCGATGATCAAGATGGCGATGACCAGCCCAAAGATCACGATCGTTTCGGGAATGACCGTCAAGATCAGCCCTTTTCCGAACAAGTGCTCTTTCTCTGCCATGGCACCGATGGCTGCGCTTCCGATGGCCTTTTCTGCTATCCCTGTCGCAATAGCGCTTAATCCGACGGCAAGGCCTGCGCCGACAGCGATAAGCCCTGTTTCACTTCCTGCTACCATAGTATATACCTCCGATGTTTTTTATTTTCGTATCGACCTATTTTTGTGTCAATTCCGCTTCATGATTTTTTATTTTTTTCTTGATTATCAACTTTTTTGTTTATTTTCTTATTTTTTTGCTATTTTTTCTCTTGCCATCCATCTGCCATTCATCATTCTTGCCTTCCGAACGGCGCGTATTCCATTCCCCCTCCCTTGTAAAACTTGGAAAAAAACTCGACGTAATGCAGCCTTAAGGAGTGGAGGAACGGGCCGAGGACGCCGAGCCCGATGTTGATGATGTGGCCGAAGATAAGGCAGAAGATGCCGATAATCGCAAAGATGCCTCCCTTTTGGATGTAGGGGATGGCAAGATTCTCGTTGACGACGACTGCAAGCCCCACCGAGGCAAGTCCGACAGCTCCCAAGCGAAGGTAGGACAGGATGTTGCTGAAGATGGCAGGCAGCTCCACCAGCCCCTGGATCCCTTCTCCCTTGTAGATGAGAAAGACGGAGGCTGCAAGCATGGCATAGCCGACGAGCGGCGTCAGCGCGAGCGTTCCGGCATACGACAAGACAATCACGGCGACAGATGCTTGAAGAAGGATCCAACTTATTTTTTCAAGGAAGGCGTGGAAGAAGCCATGCGCTTTCCATGCGTTATAGACTCCGATGAGAAGGGCAAGGTTAAGGTGGATCACGCCGACGAGAGCGCCGATGGCCAGCACTGATAAGATGTTCATGCCGCCAAGGCTGACATGGCTGTGGACCCTGCTCAGCAGCCGTGGAAAATCATAAACGATGCCTGTCACTCCATGTTCTAGTATGGTTTGCTGCGGAAGGCAGATGCCGGTGGACTCACACAGCGCTGCTCCGCTATGTTCTGGCAGGTGCTCAAATCCGAAATATTCCCCGAACGCAAATCCGAACAGGATCGTGATGATCGAGGAAAATATCATGATCGTGAGCAGCTGTTTCATGGCAGGCAGCTTCTTGCGGAGCCAGCAAAACAGCGCCAGCGTCACAAGGCCGTAGCCGACATCGCCGAGCATGAATCCAAAAAACAAGGGGAACGTCATGAACATCAGCACACTGGGATCGATCTCTTTATAATTCGGGAGCTCGTACAAGCTGACGAGGAACTCATACGGCTTGACGAGCAGCGTGTTCTTGAGCTTGATGGGAACGCTGTCTTCCTCTTCTGGGGGGCGCTCCTCGATATAAATCGTATTTTTTGTGGCGGCGCTCAGCTCTTTTTTTGCTGTTTCAAGCTGACGTGCCGGAATCCAGCCCTGAACCGTGAACGCCTTTCTGGTCTCTCCGAACCGGAGAGGGGCTTCTGCTTTCTTTGACTCCTCCCGAAGGAGGGATTCGTTAGTGATGAGAAAGCTCTTGTGCTGCTCCCGGAGCTGGCGGAGCTGCTGTTCTCCACTGCGAAGCTGGACGCCAGCCTCTTCTATTTTTTGCCGAAGTTCCTTGGCAAGCGCTGCCATGCTCTTTACCGCCTTCTTTGTTCCGTTCTGCTCATTGCTGCTGAAGAATAAAGGGCTGATCGTGATCTCCTGGAAGCCTTCTGCCTGCAGGGCGGATTGGAATTCTGCATGGAACTCTTTTTTTGCGAACAGGGCGAGCGCATGGCCTTGTTTTTCTTTTGTGCGAAGAAGCTCATGATATGGTGTGACGCTTTGGAGCTTGCTTACGTTTGCTGTTTCCGGAACTCTGCCGATGAAGGAACAGAGCGTCTTGGACTGCTGCAGCATGCCAGGCTCGACGCCAAGCTTTTGGAGCGTCTCTGCAAGGGCAAGAGCGTCCTGTGCGCCTTTGATGCTGTCCCTTGCCTGATTGTTCTTGTTGATGATACTGACGACGTCAAGGTACAGCTCTTTGCTTTTCTTTCCCAGCTCGTAATAATCCTTGTCGGATAGCTCTCTCTGCTTTTTTGCGGCTCTTCCGTTACCTGCTGCCGTCTGGATGGAGAGGTGGGACATGACGCCGCGCAGCTTCACGATGATCTCCGCAAGCTTCTCTGCTTTTTGGAGCGGCTTGGCGATATCCAGCTCCACAGTCTTTTTATGATCCACGATGTGGTACGCTCCAAGGCGGTACAAGGATTCGATAACCCTCTCCTGATACGCTTTTGGGCAGAGGATAGAAACGTGCGTCATCTGTTCTGGCGTCATAGATCATGCCTATCCGTTTTTAATACTGTTTCATCATTATCTTTCATGTTCATCAGCATCATTTTTTATCAATCATGTTGTCTTTTATGTATGTTCGTTGCCGATAATGCTCTCTTCGAACTTGTCAAGAATGAACTGGACGGCCTTGTCCATCGTGCTCTTTGATTTTTCTTCTATCTTTTTGACGAGGGCTTCTCCCTTGATCATGGCCTCTCCGCGCTGCTTCTCCAGCTCTGCTTTTCTTTTCTTGATGAGCTGTTCCTGTTCGGTGTCAATGAGCCTTTCTTGCTTTGACAGCTCTTGCAGGGCCTTGTGGCGGGCGTCGGTAAGGCGTTTGGCTTTCTCTTCTTCTGCCTTCTGAAGCATGGCTTCTGCCTTGTGCTCGGCATCAAGAACTCGTTGAATGCTATCAGGTATCATTGGTTATCTCCATGAGCAAACACCGCCTTTCTGTTATCCATCCATGTTGTGATATCATCCTGTTCTGCGGTATCTTTCTCCATTTCTGCTTGTTCGTTTATAAATTTCGTGGTTGTTTTGGCTCTTTCTGCTTTCTGTCTCAGTGAAGTCATATATGGTTATACTAAATAGTCTATAGATAACAAAGAGTTCTACGGTTTAGCAGGCTGGGGC
>JACPCA010000043.1 GCA_016180035.1 Candidatus Woesearchaeota archaeon | reverse complement strand
CAGAAGTACATTGTCAAGAACATCTCCTACGAGGGGCTGCTCGACTACAAGCACTTCTTCCGCGTGATGGACTTCTGGTTCCGCGACAAGTTCTACGACAAGTTCGAGAAGCTCAACGAGGAATTTGTCGGGCCGGAAGGAAAGTTCATGGACTTCGAGTTCACGCCGTGGAAAAAATTATCTGACTATCACAAGTGCACGCTGAAAGTGGAAGGAAAGATATCCTCTCTCAAGCCGGTCATCGTCAATATCGGCGGAAAGGACGTGAAGATGCATCATGGAAAAGTGAACATGAAGCTTACCGGCTACCTGATCGTTGATTATTGGAAGCGCCACAACCAGCCCTTGCCGTACTTCCTGCGCGACTTGTTTGACAGGTACATCTATCGGCATGTGACCAAGAAATATTACGGGATGGTCGTGCAGCATGTGACTGACCTGGCGAGCGTGTTGGAAGCGTACCTGAACATGGCGCCGAAGAAATTGTGAGAAAGGGAATTGTAAAAAAAGCGATGGAAGAACAGCCATAATTGAGGAAGAAACAGTTGAGGAAAAACAACCATGACTCAGATCCATGACGTGCTTGACAAGGATCCGTCGCGCAGGTTTGACGACGGCAGCATCGAGTACCAGCACGCCCATCGGGAATTCCTGTCGGACATGGAGTTTGAGATCTATGTCGACAAGCTCACGGTCCAGTGCGTCTCTCTTTTCCGCCATCAGGCGCTTCTTGACGCCCTTCGTGACTGGTGCAAGATACATGGATATTATTATGAAGTTTTTTCCCAGAAGACGCGCGTCACGTCCACCGGCAAGAGCTCCAGCTTCACGTTCCACTTCCAAAAAAAGTTCAGCCAGCTGCACGTCTCCTTTCTTGTTCTCGACCTTACCATGCAGGACATGACCGACATCACTAAAGTCGTGGACAAGAAAACGATCCCATTCAGCAAGGGCAAGGTCACTGCGGTCATCAATGGCTTTCTCGGAACCGCGCTGAAGCACCGCGTGGAGTCATTCCCGAGGATGGCGCTTATCCGCGGCGTCATCGACAAGTTCATCTACAAGCTTGACCGCCCTGTCTATCCTGGAACTGTCGTGCGCGACGGCGCAGGGCTCGCTGCGCATATCCGAAGTTTTCTGAGCTTGGAGCAGAAGCGATTGCAGGGCGCGGAATAAGAAGCAGATTGAAATAAGAAAGAGGTGGATTTGGGCTGCGTCACCTGAAGCCTTGCCAGTTCATCTCCATTCTCTCTCCATTCTCTCAAGCCTTCGGCGGGATTTGAACCCGCGACCTCTGCCTTACCAAGGCAGTGCACTACCGCTATGCAACGAAGGCATTTTTGGTTGTGGGTAGTAAGTAGTGGTTCTCTGACGTAGAAGTTACATCGGAGCCAACCGCCCACTGCCTACTACCCAATGCCCAAATGCGAGGGAGGGGATGTGAACATAAGGGTTTCACCCTTATCATCCTGTCCAGTGTGGGACTTCACTTTGTTCAGTCCCACTCATCATGCCAGTCCTGGTGCTGAGGGGTCTGATGTTTTACCTCCCCAAATGCGAGGGAGGGGATTTGAACCCCCGAACCCACTAAGGGACAGGATATCTTCCGTACCGGGAAGGGCCCCATCATGGCTTAAGTCCTGCGCATTTGGCCAGGCTTTGCTACCCTCGCAATCAACCGCTTGGATTCGTGAAGTGTATATAAAGATTTGCCCAGCTCTGTCCAGAATCTCAATTAAAGAGGTGCTGCTGCCAAGCGTCGTGAACATATCCCGCACCGCCACGATTGCCCTGTCTTATATCAATTCCCTTTTTTTGCGATTTGTAACTAAAAACAATAAATGTGCCGGGGGCACAACGGGTTACGGCGCCGCCACGCATCGATCTGCCGGCCATATCCATTTTTTTGCTCCTCAACAGTGTGGAGCAAAAAAATGGAATTGATTAGAACTCGCAATCGTGGCGGCGCAGGTGTTTCGTTACCGGCTTTTGCCGGTTTTATTGCTTTTTTATGAAATTAAACGCGACGGCGCGTTTGTCCCGTGATTGGTAACTGTGTTGGTAAATGTCAATTTACTACACGGTTACCCATATTGAGAATTGCACCGATTTACATAAATCGTGCAATTGTCAATACCGGCTCTGCCGGTTTTGTTAAAGATTCTTGTTTTTGTTCGTTGCGTGATGAATAACCCGCTTCACGGCCCGCAAAATCACTAACTTTAAATACAAGTGATGCATAAAATATGGATTGGTGGGATTGTGCAGTGATGGCACAATAATCTTTTTGAGAAAAAGAGGTGGAAGCTGGTGGGAAAATCATTTGCTTATTCAAAGAGTATTCTTCTCTTATTTCTTCTCGTATCTCTCTTCATCAGCATCTTTTCTCTGGCATCATCAGCCGCCCTTCTCCGGGGGAATGTCACCCTGCTTGACAAGGACATCAATTCCTCGCATATGCTGAATCTTTCTGCTAATGGCACGCTGAGCGGGCTTGGCGGCCACATCCAGATTGATAATCGCTCATCGTCTAACCTGCTTGTCTTTATCGGCGTGAACAATACAAAAGTGTTCCGCCATAATTATTGGGATCGAAGTTTTGAGTTGTACACTTCTGTCCCGAATTCGACGTTCAATAATCTTTTTGGAGAAGCGTATTATTTGGAGGAGCCGATGGTCAATCCTAAAGATATCGTCCCCGTCCTCGTCAATGAATCCGGAACTCTCTTTTATGGCGCGATCTATGTCGTCGCTTCTGTTCCCGGGTATAATGCGTCGCTGGAATATGTGTTTAACACGGTTGCCGGCAATACGACCTTTACCGGATCGACGGATTCTTGCACCAACCATAAAGACTTTGATACCTGCCTGAATGACAGCGTGTACGACTGCACATGGTATGATGACCGCGGCATTTGCGAAGTGTTTAATGGCGTTGCGACCGGCGCCCCTGCCCTGTGCGGCATCATGCCGAAGGTGGCATGCAATGGGTTGAATCAGACGTTCTGCGCGTGGAATACTTCTCATGGGAAGTCAGGCCTCTGCGTCCAGCAGGCCAACTTTGTCCCGGCGACGGGCTTCAATTGCACCGTCATCACCAACCAGACCGTGTGCGCGAACCAGTCCTTCACCGTGTCGACAGGCTTGTGCAGCTGGAATGGGAGCTGCAATATCAATCTGACCAAGACGTTTGACAATCTTCCGGACCCGCCGACTTTTTCGTGCCAGGCAGCAGGGTATGTGAGTAATCAGGCAAACTGTGAAGATCTGGCGAACACCTACTTCATGCCCTGCGGATGGAATAACGTGAGCAGCAGGTGTGAAGAGCTCTTTATTGACTTTGGCTCGTTCCAGAGCTTTGAAGACGTCAGCAGTGAAAAGACATGCCAGGCCATGGGCGGCAGCTGGCGGACAGAAACAACGTATAACCCTCTTTCGAATGTACTCTCGTCAGAAAGCTGGTGTGAGTTCGGCTCTGCCATCAAGACCTTCGAACAGGTCGGGAAGACGCAAAATTTCTCCCAGCTCGGCGGCTCTTCCAGCCAGTTGAATGATTGCACCAGAGACTGCTTTGCCTGTGAGTTCAAATCCACCGGTGCGAGATGGGAAAATGCCACGGAGGCGACCAGCCAATGCACGAATTCCACGGCTGGATGCACGTTCCGTCCGGACACGAACGCCTTTAACGCCCAGGGCTGGTGCGAGCCGAAATTTGGGCTTGTTGACCATAACTGTGATGTCTTCTGCGGTGACTGCAACCTGCAGCCTGATCCCCTCAATGCGTGTACCAATTCTACGTTAGGCTGCAAGTGGGATAACAGGACTGGATTTTGTGTTGATTCGTCTACCAAGGGCTGTGATCAGGACTGTATCCAGTGCAACAATCAGACAACGTGTGAGCGATCAAGCGCTTCCGCCGGCTGCACCTGGGATACTGGCGCGTCATTCTGCAAGCCGAAAGGAGGCGCGTATGAGCTCTGCTTTGACTTAGTTGACAATGACGGCAACGGAAAGACTGATTGCGCTGATACCAAGTGTTCTGGCGACTCCTTTTGCGGGGCAGCTGAAGGCGTCGGGGCGACCTGTTACAAGTATGATTCCTTCTTTTCCGGAGGAAATGCGGAAGCCAATTGCACCGGCACGACTGGCTGCACATGGTACAACAATTCGTACGGATTTTCTTCCTGCATCCCTACGAGAGAAATTTGCTACCAAAACAGGTCGTTAACGACGGCAGCTGCCTGCAACGGCCATGCTGGCGGCGGGGTCTGCAAGTTTATCACCGAAAATGAGTGCCTCAATAATGTGACCTTTATGGAGCGGTGCTTTGGAAGATCCGAGGCTGCCTGTGGGACAACAAGCGGCTGCAAGTGGGACAGCGGATCGTCCTTCTGTGACTTTGCGCCATTAGCCACCTGCGACAAGAATACCAGCCTCCAGAATGACCAGACAGCCTGCCGTGCTGCTGGCTGTGCATGGGTCAAGGATGGCTTTTCCCATTTCGAGGGAAGCTTTGGATTAAACTGTGTCAGCCCCTGCAATAATAACTCATTAACGACATCTGCTTCCTGTACGGCAGCCAACGGGACAGCCTTTGCTGCAGGCATCTGTGAATGGATTGCCGGATACTGCCAGCCAGACGACTTTATCGGCGGTTGTGAAAAAGAGGATGGGGATATTGCTGACTGCAACCTGAACTCGAACTGCCAGTGGTCGCAGGTCAAGTACGGCCCCATTGCGAACTTTAACAGTTCTACGAACTTTGATAATTACAAATACACGAATGAGACATGGCTGGCGGTAGGGCTCCAATATCCTTTAGAGACGAGAAATAATGAGTCAAACTATTATGTCAACAAGTCTGCCACGACGTTCATCAGGCTCTACTCGGCAAGCGCCAAGGTGAACGCGACCAGGATTTATTGCAACACATCCATCATCATGGAATACAACTGGTCAACACAAAACTGCACGGTCGGAACCTGCAATACCTACGCCACGTCAACATGTGAGCAGAAGAATGTCCACTATTCCTTCAGCAACGTGACAGGAGAGATTGAAGCGCTCTGGGAGCTGGATATCGGGTCAATTGTCAATCTGGACAATCGTGAAGTGAATGAAAACGTGACGACGACAGGCAATCGGTCTACTGTCACCATCAATGGCAACCTGTCCGAGCACATCTCTGAGAATGCGACATCAAATGACAGCAGGAATGCTTCCCGTGTCAGGACTGCCTCTGGCTTCTGCAATGATGCCATGATAGATTCGTTCTTTACTCATATGGAAGATAATGAGGGAACTTTGATCGGGGCTGATACGACACGCTCCACTGGAGATCCTGCAGACCAGGAGCTGGATATTTCTGATGTCAGCGTCAAGAAGACGCCGGAGTCGTACATGTATGCTATCGGCGTCGCAAACATGACAAACTCCATCATCTGCAAAGGCGCTCCGCTTTCAATAGGGGGGTCTGGCAATCAGAGCAACATCAGCAAGTATTACTTGTATCTTGATACGAATGGCAAAGCGACTGGCGGCTGCGCCGCGCAGGACAATTCCTCCCTTGTCGGCTTTGAATACATCTTCAAATATGTTGGCGGCCTTGATACTACAAATAACAAGGTTTCTGACAGTTTGTCAACGCTGACCTGCGCCGACAACGGCACGTCTGACGCGTGGGTTGCATCTAACGTGCCATTCAAGGTGGACAAGATCAAGACGTGCAGCCTGACCAACGGGCCAATATTTGCCATTGATAAGGATGTTCTTACCGGAAAGCCCAATTGCAACACGAGCATTTCATGGAGAGTGTATGCTGCAACAGCGAACTCCTCTGGAAACGCGACCTCTGTCGCTGACACGATCCCGTCATCCAAGGCTGATTTTACCGCTGTTGATGCCGAAATGTTTGACTGCATGGATCCGCTGCACAAGGATGACACGCAGTGCTCGAAGTTCAAGCAGTTCGGATTCTTCCCCGGCGAGTTCGGCCCTGCCTGTAAAGATGCCATTGATAATGACGGGGACTCCCTCACGGACTGTGACGACAGCGATTGCTTCTACGATCCTTTCTTCTGCAGCGGGACGGGATTGTTCGAGGCGCGGGCTGATGACTCATCGTCCCCTACTGTGGTATGGACAAAGACCAACAACAAGGTTCCGACATCGCTCAGCCTTATCTTTGACACGAACGAGCCGGCGAATGGAAGCGTCAAGTTCTACAATACGGACGCGAACTGCTCGACACTTAACAGGACGGTGCTTGATAACGCGTTGCTGGACGGCACGTCCTTCACGAACTTCCGGCCGCATCACGTTGCTGACATCACCAGCCTGGCGGCCAACACGACCTATTATTATAAGATCAATTCCTGTGACCCGTCCGGGAATTGCGTGACGAGCAAGTGCACGAATGCCACCACGGCAGCAACCCACACCAACATCACGTTCCTGATCGCCGTGCCGGCAAACTGGAGCGTCAACATCCCTGCGCTGAACTTGTCGAATTACACGAAAGGATACGCCCTGAAAGCCTCGACAGCGCTGCTAAACAATGTCAATATTACCATAAACTCTCCGGAGAATGATACTGGATTGACCCTCACGGGGCTTGACATCTTTGAGAAGCAGACGCTCAATATCAGCCAGTTCATTGATGCTGACGGGCTGGTCGGTATTGACGCGAACCAGTACCAGGCGTTCAAGCAGAAGACAGGCCTGGAAAACACGATTATTCGGATTGACACGGCAAAAACGTCAGGAGCCATTGAGCACTGTGACGAAAGCGGCAGCGGCTGCAAGGATGTCACGAGCAAGATGGAGTCTTGTGCGTTTAATGCTGACGAGACCATCTGTACTATGCCTGACGCGGTAGGCCTTGGCTTTTCTAGTTATAAATCTCAGGGCGGCGGTGGCGGCAGCAGCAGTGGCGGCAGCAGCAGGGCCAGCGCTGGCGGCGGCGGATCATCTGCACAACCTTCCACTCCTCCATCGAATCCTCCTGCCTATGCTTCATCCCCAGCAAAGGAATCAACGGAATTGACAGAGGTTCAAGACGCAGGGGAAACTGCAACAGAACAGCAGAAGAAAGAGGCTGCTCCAGAAGCCCTCGGCAAGGCAGTGGAACAGGTCGCTGTCAAGGAAGGCGAGACCTGGAAGCTCAAGGGCAAGTGGGCGCTTGGGACTGTGATGGTCGGCATCCTTGCCATGGCTGGCCTGGTCGCCTATGCAAGGCGGCGGTCGAGCTTTGACGTGAAAGGGAGAAGGTGAGGGGTACAAAAGCTCTGCTCTCCTGTTTTTTAATTCTGTTTATGTTCTTTCTTTTTCATGTTCTTCTTTGTAGTCAATCTTCTTTGTAGCCAATGAGGGAGACGGAGCAGTGCTCCGTCTCCCCTGTTTACCACAAAACTCGCGAAGCGAGTTTTGCTTGGCATGGCTGGCTTGGTCGCCTATGCAAGGCGGCGGTCGAGCTTTGATGTGAGGAAGAGATAAAACAAACTAAACTTTTCTTTTTTAGAAAAATTTATAAACACTTTACACTCCTAGTATGGAAAAGATGGTGATATGGTGATTAGCAACTCTACCCAACGATTGATTGTTCTCTTCTCGTTATGTACTCTTCTCAGCATTTCCACGAGTGCGTTTGAGTTGAACGGCACGGTGCTGGATGTTGATGGCAACGCCTTGAACAGTTCGCTCATCAATGTCACCATCCTCAATCCTGATTTTTCCATCCTTGGGGCGAATTCAACAACAACAAATGCTTCTGGATGGTTTACTCTCCCTGTTGCTGATGTCCCTAACGCGTTCTATGAAGTCCGGATCAGCTGGAAGAACACGACAACCGGCGCTACAGAATGGGTCGGCCAGAATATGCCTTCTTTTCCTTCAATGATGCTGCAGCAGATTGCTGGCACCACGTTCTACCTTCGCCAGGCAGGGACAATAAATATCACGGCCATCAACTCGACAGGAGATGCTATCGCGTTCCGTTATCAGGTCAAGGACAAGGCTCTCGGGTATCCTATCGCCGAAGAGTTTACTGACAGCGCTGCTTCTGTCTCTGTCGTGGTCCCCCGTGATCGGCAATACTCCATCATGGTCTATCCAGACCAGAGCATGCCTATCAGCTTCGATTGGACAAATTTTTCAGCAGGCTCATCTTACGCTGTCAACAGTATCTCCAGCTTCAACGCCACGACAAAGACGCTGTACTACAAATTCAACACTACCATGAATCTGGTGCAGGTCTCTGGATACCTGAATTACCCTGGGGCTGGCGTTGGCCAGTGGAGTGAATTTACCATCATCCCGTACCTTCTGGAGCCGGGAAACATGGTCCATGCCGAGTTTGGCGATCTTCCCTATAACATCAGCGCCATGTTCGGCTTTGGCGACGTGTTCAATGCAGCCGATGGATTCTACAACATCACTCTTCCATCAACTCCTTCAGAGCGGTCGTCCATGCTGCTCTTTGTCAGCGCACGAAATGGAAGCAGGTATTATGGCGGTTTCAGGAATATCAGCAATGTCGGCAATGGGCTAACAGGGTTTAATTTTACGTCCATGTCCACCCTTGTCGGCAGCCCGGCAAACTTGACTATGGATACTATTATGGGCGGGTCTGTTTCCATCCCAACCGCTAAGCAGTCCTTCAGCATCGTCAATTCCACCAATAGTGTGATGAACGGCATCGATGTCCATGTCGAAGTGACTCTTGATTATTCTGCATTCCAAGCTATGGAATTCACCTGGATGCTTGACGTCCAGCAAGGCAGCAATTCTGTCTTTTCTCTTCCCTTGCTGAACTCGGCGGGGGTCAAGGAAATAAATGTTTTTGCCAGCGGCGGCCAGGGAGACCTTGCTCCCAAATTAGAATCATACACCTTGGCGGAGATACAGAATCCTCAAAACATAACCTTGTCCTCATTTGAGCCTGGAGATATTGACGGTGCGGACCTCAGCGGGCTTCGCATCGCTTTGCTGAAATCAAGCGCAGCCTGCGACGTGCCAAATCCTGCCAGCGATTGTTATGTGGGAAGCAGCGGCGAGGGCCAGGCTTTTGGCGAGCAGGGAGGCTTCAATCCTATGAAGGCCATCCTTAGCGGCGGAAAATTAAGCTTTAGGATGGGCTTGTTATCGTCAGGAATCATTGTCCACTATGTCAATGTCGATATGCTCGCATCAGGCCCGCCGGATGCGTTGTTTGACGATTCTGTTCCTGCTGATGGCAATACGTCTGATGGGTTTGATGCCGCCATGCGGTTCGGCTCTAATGGCCCGACCATCTATGACTATGTCTTGGTTTCCATGCCGTACGCAGAGACACCAGGGTCAGGATTGAATGATTCAAGCCAGGTCAATATCTCCATCCCAACCTTTTATGATGAGGATTGGAACGTGATCTGGAATACCAGCAAGAACGGCACCAGCGTGGCTGCTCTCGCAAGCAATTATTCCCACTATGCTGGACGCCAGAGCGAATGGGCTTACCTGCTTAATGACACCGAGTGCACGGCCAATCAGGCGGTGTTGAACATCACGAATCCCTGTTCCATTGACACGGCCAATAACCGCATCTGGCTCCGGCTGCCGCACTTCTCCGGCACTGCTCCAAGCGTCAGCGGCAATACGGTAGCTGCTGCATCATCAAGTTCGAGTTCCAGCAGTTCTGGCGGATCATCTGGTGGAGGCGGTGGCGGAGGCGGCGGTGCTGCTCGCCGAAATACTATCGCTGCTGCACACTCTGCGGTATCACCAACGCCAAGCCCTGCTCCGTACAATCCTTCAACCTATGAGGCTTCCACCGGTTCAACAGAGGAGTCCAGGCCGCTTGATGGCTCTGACAGCGGAAGCTCTGCTGATGGCAGCAGCGATGGCCAGAACGTCCAAGAAGAAGCAGCGCATTCCGGCGTTGAACAGTCTCTTGATGAGATCACAGGTATGGCAGCAGCTGTTGGTGAAGGCGGCGAAGTGAAGCTCAAGAACAACTGGGCGATCGGAACCGTCCTTATCGGCCTGCTTGCCATGGTCGGCCTGATCATCCACTCCAGGCGGCGGCTGAGTTTTGACGTGAAAGGGAGAAAGTAACTGGGCATGAACTGCTTGTTTTGTTTTTTTTAACCCTTCGTAATTCACTTTATTATTTCATAAAAGCTTATATACCTGTTCATATTACCGATCACTATGACAGATGCGTTTTTACTTGAATATGAAGTAATACGGACCGAGTTTTCTTTTATGGGTCAGCAAGACAGAGACAGGATGGCGCCTGCTAAAGCAGTGTATCTTCCGAACGAGAGAATTCTTGTTCAGCGAGACCCTCATTCAGCTGCCATTCGGGGTTTTCCTTTTGAGCTGCATAGAGTTATGATCGGTGAAGAAGCTGAAAGAACGTATGGCGAATTAGCAGATCGATTAAGGCATACTTCGTATAACGCTCCTCATCCGATAGATGTTTCTGACGCATTTGTGGCATGGGCACGGGCCCTGCATGAAACTAAAAACCCCCCGAAAGAGGTTTCTGATTTTTTAGAATATTAAGATATCTCCCAAAGCAGTATCTTGATGATGCGTTTTCTATCCATCCCACTGGCTCTGTAGAAAATCTCTCTTCATTTTTACTCGTCAAATCGGCCGTTTTTGACTAAAAAACACAGATTTTAGTACCGCGAACTGTGCCATTAGAGAGTTTTGAAAAACTCTGTTCCAATGGTGTATCTTAGTTTTTCAAAGCGGTTCTATTGAGAATTTTGACAAAAGTAGGTAATTATTCAAAATTCTCATCAAAAAACAAAATACCCGGCTTCGCTTTGCTCAGCGGGTGACGAGACATACGCGCCGTCGCCCATTTCTTGGTATTCTCGTGTCCATTTTTCTTGCTCCTCAATGTTGCGGAGCAAGAAAAATGGATTGGAAGAAAAATGTAATAGGCGACGGCGCCGCAACCCGTTATTGGTAACTGTGTAGGTGGATTTTGAAAAACTCTGTTTCAATGGTGTATCTTGGTTTTTCAAAGCGGTTCTATTGAGAGGTTTGACAAAATTTGATGGTTATTCAAACCTCTCAATATAAATCGTGCAATTGTCAATACCTGCTCTGCCGGTTTTATTGTTTTTTTATGGAATTAAACGTGGCGCCCCAAATCTGAGTGACAGTTTCTACAGAGCCACCCCATCACAACTTATTTATAGAGATTCAATCCTTTTCCAGGTATGCCAGCCCTTCCCCATCTTGCCACCAGTACAGTTGGAAAGACCGTAGCACATGACGGCGTGGTCCGCCTTACTGCCGTGCGGCTGGATGATCCGGTCTCGCTCGCCACTCTTATCGGCATGGGGCTTCTCGTGCTTCTCCTGCTCGGCATCCTGCTTTTTCTTGCGCGGCAGCTGGTCCTTCTTCGGTCGCGTTCGCTGAAGCCTGCTGGTGAATCATCCGCGGCAGCGCTTGCCGTTGATGTGTCATCACGCTCCAACTTCTCTTTTTCGCAGCGCCCCTCATTTACCATTGACGATTTTCCCATTGATGACGAGGTGGAGAAGCATCTCAAAGACGATGAGAAGCTTGTCTATAAGATCCTGAAAAGCAGGGAGGGCCATTGCGAGCAGGGTACGCTTTTGGTCATCACCAAGTTTTCCAAGGCGTATCTGTCCCGCCTGTTGTCGGAGATGGATACGAGGGGGATCATCACGAAGGAGCAGAAGGGGAAGAAGAATGTTATTAGGCTTCGGGTATGATGGATGGCGCTTTTCTCACCCATCTCAAACAACACCCTATTTTCAAAAATCTGTCTTTTGAACAGAGTTGAGATAGAAACGTGCCATGTTTATCCTTTCTTTTGCAATTAAGGCGTTATGGAACAATGCAGAACAATCCTACGCATTCATTACTGGCTTCTTCAGGAATCGGCAGATTGGTTTCAGCGAAAAAAAGAAAGGGAAGAGCCGCTTCTGTTTCGCCTATCTTTGATACCTGTGTCAGATACATACGCAGAGCATATCCTTAAAATACACCACTCCATAAAAGTAAAAATAGGTGGTTTTATATAGATGGATTGATTTCCGAACGCTGGGTTAAGTGGGGGTTGAAATGTCAAGACTATTAGCTGGGGCAGTGCTGGGTGGTTTAGCGTTAGTGGCATCTCCTGACTTTTCTACAACTTCATCTCTATCTTCTGCCTCTTCTTTAGAGGATCTTCTAAGAACAGCCTATGCCCAGGCGCCGCCATTGCCGCCGTCTGTGGCAGAACAGCCATCAGAATCCCCGAATAGTCCAAAAGCCTCAGCAGGTCCAGTTCCTCCACCAGAAATTTCCCCAACTGAAATCCACTATGCCTTGGCCAAGCCTGGTGATAAGCTCGTCGCTGCCTTTGACTATCTTGACGCAAGCAGCGGAAGCACCCATAGGGTTTCCATCCTTCCAGACCCCAGAAGCGGATTTACTTTTCTGCCTGGCGTCCCATACACCTTTACCAGCGCGCATGGCGTGTTTTTGGACGACAAGCGCATCGACATTGCTGCCTTAGTGCCAACCATGTTTATTCCCTCTGATCAACGAAAATTAAAGCGCACTGCCCTGCTATTTTCAGGCCAGTATCAGGCCGTCAAGGTCCCCTACACCGTCATTCCAGATGGCGTTCAGCCTATTCTCTATCTTGGTGATGATATTCCCCGCCTCATGACAGGGATGGAAGATAGTTTGCCGAAGCTTCAGCAGCTTGATCCGTTTGTTCAATACGATAACAACAAGGATACGAGAGACCGCGGCCATCTCGCCATAAGCAGGACACTTGTTCTTCCTGACGGCACGGAGGTTCAAGAGACAGTTCCCCTTCCTGTTCAGCAATCATCCGCTGCTGGCCCGCCTCCACCATTAGCCCTTCTTCCTGGCGTTGACTATCATATCACCACAAGCAGCCATGATCCAAATCTCAGCGCCCAATACTTCTTTTTTGGAGCAGGAGCAACACCTGTTTACTCATCTTCCTCCTCTGGCAGGATAGGAACTGATCCTACCCTCCGCCTTACGCTCGGCCAGTCTGGTATTCTTTCTCAGGCGTTTTATGATTCTTCCATCGTCCGCCCTGATGGGCTGGCAACACGGCTTCAAGGCGCTGAAATGCTTATTCCTGTCGAGGCAGTGCAGCCAGCATTATCACCCGTGCTTGTTGAGCGTGGCGGCGTTTCCACTTCGTATCATATCACTTCTATCCATGATGGAAAAGTCCATCTTGCTCTTCCTCCTGTTCTACAAGCGTTCGGGTCTGCCGATCTTCCAGAGATCCCTTCTCGGCCATTCATTGATTTCAGAAGCTGGGAGCCATGGGTTGCGGCAGCTGTTATCGTCACGGCAGGAGTGATCGCTGTCGGCGTTCCTCTCAGTCTTTCCGATACTGCGCCAGTGCAGAGAGTAGACTATTCAAGGCTCAATGTGGATCATTGATAAGGCGAAGAGAAACAAAACAAAACGAAGAGAACCATGGCATCACCACTCCGTTTCGGCCGCAGAACATTTATGAGAGGGGCAGCAGGAGGTCTTGTACTGGCAGCCCTTGGCTGCGGCAGCGACGTTCCCCCGCACATCCGCCCCTACGCTGCTGTTCAGCATGATCCAACCAATCCTGACACTCCACTGCCAGAAGAACAGCAGCCGTCCTACGACGGGCTTCTTGCGGACCCAACTGACCAATTCAGCAACTTCCTGTACAGCGCTGTCATGCCCTATCGTGATCTTGCAGAAGTTCTTGGCCGGCAGCTGCCCGGCAATGTCACCGCAGGGAGTTCTGCAGTCTCCGCAGCCCCAACCATCTCCTCCAGTTATGCCACCACGATGACATGGGATCGCTTCCAGAACGAGATGGGCTTTGGCTCTGGAGCGCCAACTCCTGTCATCGGCATCTTGTCGCTGGCAGATGTTGTCCGTGCCGCGTATTTCCCGACAGCACGGGAGATCTTTTCGCTGCCAGACACGACAGAGGCTCGTGCTGCTTCCAACGCTCTTGTTGATGCTCTTGTCCAGAATCTGGCGCCGCACCACGATGCCCAGCTCTACTTTGGAAGGATTCCCTTGGCAGATGGTGCCGCGGGTGGTGCAACGCGGGCATACGCTGCCATTCCTGTCGTTCACGAAAGCAATCCTGCCTATCTTCTTGCCGTGCAGGGCCTGCCGCCGATGAACAGCCTCGGCGCGTCTGTCTCGCCTTTCGGCAGCGGCATCGACAACATGGTTACCTTCACCAGTTATATCAATGGGGGTGCCGTGTTCCGATGATCCGCACCAGCCTCCCTATCAATCGCTCCCTCGCAATATTTTGCATCTTTCTCCTGCTCTTCAGCAACGTGCTGAGCGCTGCTGCTGCCGGTGCGCCGGCGCAGGGCAGTTTCGCAGGAGCTTCTGCTTCCAAGAGCGCTTCAAAGCAGGCAAGCCATCAGGGAGAAATAAAGCTTCCAAAGCTCCCGGCGAAATCCTCAACCAAAGCTGCTCTGCCGCCAGCTGTTATTGGCAGCAATAAGGCAGGCAAGAATAATAAAGAAGGCAGGAATAATGACGGCAAGAATAATAACGCAGATACGGGCAGGAATAATAATGCAGGAAAAAATAAACAGGGAAGTAAAGATGGAAAAGCTGCTGATAGCCCCAACAGCCCAAAAATTCAATCATCAAAAACTCCCCCTCTAAAAACTTCAGCTTCACCCCCTCCATTGCCGGCAAAATCGTCCAACCCCAAAACGCCATCCAGCACTCTGCCACCCTTTTCTTTGCCTACGCCTTCTTCCGGGAAGCCAGCATGGTCCCAGGGATCGGCGTCTGGTTCACCTTCATCACCTTCTGGATCACCCTCTATCCCTCCTAAGATCCCTCCGAAGCAGCAGCCTGGAGCAACAGGCCTTGGTTCCTTATCCCAGCCGCTGATGCTTCCACCGCCAGCAGAGGAAGAAGACAACCCCTTTGCCATCACGAACGTAGATGTCTCCTCTCCTGTCATTGCCGGACAGCCATTCATCATCACTATCATTGCAACAGATATGGTGCACTCGGTTGACCGCATCGCCTTCGGAACTGCACCGTATCACCCTGAAAACTTTGCCGTAATCTCCTGTCCTGAGCCGGTCTCGACAACATGCACTATTTCACTGACTCGGCAGGAAAATAGCACGGGATCGTACACCTACAAGCTGCTGGCGCACAACACCAACGGCCAGACAGCCGCTGACGATATCACTGTTTCCGTGTCTGCCGAAGCAGAGACATCACGATTTATCCTTCGCACGGCAGCCATCGATTCTGAAGCCTTCCATGCAAGCAGAAAACGAGTGTATCTTCCGAACACGAGCGTAACGATCCGTGACAGCGCTGACGGGCTCGTTCTTGCATCATCACCCTCTCCACGGACCTTTTCAACCTTCAGCCTCCAAAGCGATGCGCTGTATCTTGCCGAGTACAGCTCTCCGAGCTACAAGCCGGACACCGACGTGCTGTTCTTTGACAGCAGGCTTCCTTCCTGCGCTGGAGAAGAATGCACCTTCCGAAGCGGCGAACGGCAGACGCACTGCACTTTTTCCAACACCAAGCACGCCTATGTCTGCGAACTTTCCGGTGGAAGAGAATTTGCTGGAACAGTCTCGTTTGAGTATTACCCTGCCGGCGATTCGCTCGGCGACAACGTCATCCGATACTATAATCACTTGTTCCCTGCCAACGGCCCGGAGATAGCTGATATGGCGCCGATCAGCATCGTGCAGGGGCGGAATGCGACCAGGAACCTGAACGCATTCGCTGCCGATCCTGACACGCCGCTCCGTGAGCTGTCATGGACGGCATCTGCAGATCATGTCCGTGCCACCATCAACAGCAGGTCGCACGTTCTGACGGTTACTGCACCGCGAGATTTTATCGGCAATGATGTTGTTGTCCTCACGGTT
>JACPCA010000042.1 GCA_016180035.1 Candidatus Woesearchaeota archaeon | reverse complement strand
GGGATGTGCTGATGCTATATAAATGTTCTGGGGGAGAAAAATGATAAAGCAGGTGTAGTGGATTGCAGCGCTGATGCCTCTCACTGCACGAAATGCTTGCTCAGCTTCAGGCTCTGGTTCTGGTAATGGCTGCTGCCTTCGCCGTAAGAGATGGACGGGATGTCCATCATGCGCTCGAAGACCATCTTGACGAAGATCTGGCCGTCGATGATCTCCATCGGCGTGTCCCTCATCCGGACTTCCAGAACAGCATGGCTTCCTTTTATCTCCCCATCCTTCCCATACCCGAAGCCAGGGTCGAAGAAGCCGGCGTAGTGGCTGCGGAACTCGCCGATGCCGGAATGGAACTCCACCATCTCGGACGCCAGGCTTGTCGGGATCCGGACTTTCTCTTTCGACTTGAGGATGTAAAAAAAGTCAGGGTCAAGGATGAGCTTCTTGCTGGGCGGGCGCGTGATCGGCTCCCAGAATTCGTTGACAGCATAATATCCTTTCTTTGCAGTATTGATCGGCTTGCTGTTCTTCTTTGACCGGTAGCCGACGATGTCATCATCAAAGTCAACCGTCAGGAACAGGCCGTCCTCTTCAAGGATCGCTTGGCTGGGGAGGAGCGGGTGCCCGTTCTTGTCATACAGCAGCTGGTACTGCTGGTAGGCTTCCCTCATCTGCTGCGCCGTGAGCCGGTATCCTGTTCCTTGGAAGAAGCGTATCTGGCTGAGCGTGACTCCCTCTTTGACGATGAGGTCAAACGACATCGGGTACACCATAAGGTACAGCTTGCCTTGATAGCCATCTGTCACATTGTCGAAATTGGTGCAGTTGTCGGTGATGACGCGGGCAAACGTGTCAATCCGCCCGGTGGATGATTTCGGGTTGCAGCGCGCCTTGACCCCTGGCGGCAGCGCAATCCGCTCTTGAAGCTCGAACACATACGTCTTTCTGGCTTCCAGGAACGCGTCGTTCTTGAGCGAGAACTTGTAATAATCCTTGGCAAACTGCTCCAGCTTTTCCTGCACCCTGCCGCCCTTGCTGAGCAGGAAGCTGGCAGGGACGCGATAGCCGACGTTTCCCAGGCGGAGGTCAAAGCTGGAAGGCTGGACCTGGTCAGGCAGGATAGGGTTTTCTGCCGTGATCTGCCCTTGTTCGATCATCCCCTGGATGTGCTGGGAAGAAAAGACGCCGTTCATCCCCTTGGAAATGCAGCGCTCCTTTTTATGGTTATTGGGAGGGGGCAGGCTCTGTCAAGAATCTCTTTTTTGCTGGCCATATCTTCCGGAGACGTTCTCCGAGCCGGAAAAAGAGCAAGATTTATATATTTCCTATATTTCTGGTTATATAACTGATGTTATATATCATGGATTATAAAATAGAACGCGGGGAAGCGCAGCAAGTTGAGCAGGGAAAACACTGGCTTCTGCTCTACGGGCGGAGGAAAGTAGGCAAGACCTTCTTATTGAGAAATCTGTGCCAATTTGAGCATTATTATACTGTTAAAAAAAATGGGGAGATTCTTTCTGAAAAAGGAACCATTTCCGTGGCAACTATGATGGAAGAAGTGAAAAAGCTGCTCAAGGAGAACAAACCGGTGGTTATTGATGAATTTCAGAGGCTTGAGGAGACTTTCTTGGAAGAGCTTACTCTTCTCCATCCCAAGGGAAAACTCGTATTATCCGGATCAAGCTTACGCATCATCAAGAAAATTTTTGAGCCAAAATCTCCCCTCCTGGGATTTTTCACCCCGTTAAGCATAGGGTTTATCAAGCCCTCAGAAATGCTTCTGAACAAAAAGCTAAAAACACAGATTGATCTGTTCCCTTTCCTTCGGGAGCCTTGGACTATCCCCTTATATGCCGAGGAAGATCCCCTGCGTTTTGTGTACACATTGGTCATTCAATCCAAGCTGGTCATCACTGCTTTAATCGGAGAAATTTTTGTTGAAGAAGAGAGGGGGTTGACCAACAAGTACGAAGCTATTCTCGGCCTGATCGGTTCAGGAATATGGAATACTAAAGAGCTTACTTCTCTGTTATATTCCAGAAAACTCATCCCTGATCCAAGCCCTACGCACCTGATCCAATACATAAAAAATCTGGAAGAGATGGGGCTGGTGGAGAGCATTAAGCTCCATAAAACAAAAGGGAATTATTACCGCCTTAGCTCTCCACTTATGAACGTGTATTATTATCTGGAAAGCCGTTATGACATCGGCAGCAGGGATGTTTCTTTTGAAGAGATGAAGCCTACTCTGCAGAAGTTGATTCATCTGGAAATCCAGAATTTTATTGCGGATCTCTTTGCAGAAATATATCATGGCAGAAAAGAATATTTTTTTTCTCCGGAGAAAGAAGTTGATTTTATCATCACGGTAAGAAACAAGCCGGCAATCATCGGCGAAGTAAAATGGAAAAAAAGCTCACCGGAAGATATTGCCCGATTTGAACAGAACGCTGCCGCTTTCTCTGGAAGGAAGGTGTTTATCTGTTTGGAGAAAACTGCAACTGCTCCGGGAATTGAATTTTTTGATCCTGCCGACTTAAAGAAGATGGCGCTTCAGTATAGAGAGCTTTGAAAAACCATGAAATTTTGTCAAAACTCTCAATAGAATGCGAGAATAAGCAGTTCAGCCAGCTGCCAAAGGAAAAAAAGCATTAACTATTTTTTTGCCAATCACTTCTTCTGCTCGCCCTTCGCCCCCAGCATCTTATCCAGCTCTTCCTTAAACTCCGTCAAATCTGCAAAATCGCGATAGACAGAAGCAAATCGGATGTACGCCACCTTGTCGAGCTTCTTGAGCTTCTTCATCACCATCTCCCCAAGCTTTGCGCTCGTGATCTCCGTGCTGTCCATCTCCAGCAGCTCTGCCTCGACCTGAGAGACCAGCTCGTCAATCTTTTCGCTAGGGATCGGCCGCTTCTCGCAGGCCTTGAGAACGCCGTTCTTCAGCTTCTGCCGGTCGAACTGCTCCCGCTTCCCCTCCTTCTTGATGACGTGCAGGTCCACCATCTCGATATGCTCGTAGGTGGTGAATCGCTTCTCGCACGCCAGGCACTGCCGGCGCCGCCTGGTGACAGCATCATTCTCGGTCTCGCGCTTGTCAAGCACTTTTGTTTCCTGGTTGGAACAGTACGGGCATTTCATGGTGGGTGTAGAACCAACTGTCACCTTTAAAGAGATTTTATGTACGCGTCATACAGTAAGCTAATATCTGATTGCAGCCTTTCTAATTTTCCACCTGCCCGTCTGGAATCGTCGGGGACTGTTGTATTTTCTTCGATGAAAGTTGCACACCGGCGAATTGCTGCCGTGTATAAGTCTGCCTGCCGTTTTGATAACAATTGTCATCCCTCCTTTTTTTGTTCGTGCTTTTGTCCTGTTCTGCCCTTCCACAGCTTCCACAAGAACCATCCTGCCATGATCGCCAGCGGCACGCTGATCATCTGTCCGACAGTGAACACGCCAAGCAGCGGCTCTGCTTCGGTCTGGAAATCCTTGAAGAATTCCACAAAAAAGCGGAACAGGGAGTGGAAGAAGACGAAGCTCCAGAATACCATGCCTGGCGGGAGCGCGGCGATGCTCTTCAGCCGAAGCACGATGCCGAACACGATGAGGTTCTTTGCTGCTTCATACAGCTGTGAAGGATGCCGGAAGCCTTCATACCCCTGGAACTGGACTGCCCATGGCACGTCAGTGATCCTTCCCACAATCTCGCCGTTGATGAAATTGCCGATCCTTACCAGAATCGCGCCAAACGCCGCTGGAACGATCGCCATGTCGGCAAGCGTGTAGAACGGAATCTTCTTCCGGCGGCAGAACAGCCATGTTGCAAAGATCCCCCCAAGTATGCCCCCATGGCTGGAGAGCCCGCCTTTCCAGATGAAGAGGATGCGGACAGGGTCTGAAAAATAATAGACTGGATGATAGACAATAACATGGAACATCCTTGCGCCGAGAATGATCCCAATGATCAGCCAGAGGATGTACTCTTCAATCACCTCATTGCTCATTTCTTTTTCCTTGGCATACTTGTGGAGAATCCAATACCCGAAGAGGATGGCGATGACATACATCAGGCCGTAATACCTGATCTGGAACGGGCCGAGATGGAGCAGGACAGGATCGAGAGCGTTGATGAACATGGGTTGGCTGAAACAACGTGTATTTTATAAATGTAGCGGCGTTCCTCAGATATTCTCTCTGTTTCTTTCTACGTCCGCCATCGGGGCAAGCTTTATATACCTCCATGAAGCTTCTGGCAAGCATGAACCGAACGCATACCTGCGGAGAATTGACGGCAAAAGCTGTCGGAAAAACCGTCTGCCTTCAGGGCTGGGTTTCCACCACGCGCGATCATGGCGGCGTGTTGTTTGCTGATCTCCGCGACAGGTACGGCCTCACTCAGGTCCTTTTTCATCCGGACAAGCTCTTCTTTTCCGAAGCAGAAAAGCTGCGCAGGGAAGACTGCATCCAGATTGTCGGCACCGTGGCAGAACGGCCTGCAGGCATGAAGAATGAAAAGCTCCCGACAGGCGCTGTTGAGGTTCACACGACGCAGCTGCTGGTCTTCAGCAAGTCCGAGGTTCCGCCGCTGGAAGTTGATGACCGCATTGCCGCCCACGACGACACCAGGCTGAAGTACCGGTATCTTGACCTGCGGCGGCCGGTCATGCAGCGCCATCTTGCCATACGCCACACGGCAGCTCATGCCATGCGAAACTATCTTTCGTCAAAGCAGTTTCTGGAGATCGAGACGCCCTTCCTTATCAAGTCAACGCCGGAAGGCGCCCGCGATTATGTTGTCCCTTCCCGCGTCAATCCTGGAAAATTCTATGCCCTCCCGCAATCCCCACAATTGTACAAGCAGATCCTGATGTGCAGCGGCATGGACCGGTACTTCCAGCTTGCACGATGCCTCCGTGATGAGGATCTCCGGGCAGACCGCCAGCCAGAGCACACGCAGATCGATCTGGAGATGAGCTTTGTCGAGCCGGAGGACGTGTTCGAGATTGTTGAAGGGCTTATCACGGCAATCTGGAAAGAAACGATAGGGCATGATGTTCCAGTGCCGTTCCAGCGGCTCCGCCACGCTGATGCGATGGACAGGTACGGGACAGACAAGCCTGACACCCGCTACGAATTATTCCTTCATGATGTCTCTTCGATAGTCAAGGAGGCTGACTTTTCCGTGTTTAAGGATGTGATCAAGAGCGGCGGCATGGTCAAGTGCATCGTGTGCCCGCAGGACCTTCCCCGCAAAGACATTGATGCCTACATCCTCTTCTGCCAGAACAATGGGGCGAAGGGGATGGCATGGATGAGGTACAAGGCAGGAGCGTTCGAGAGCAATATCGCCAAATTTTTCTCTGCGGATATCCAAAAAAAGCTTGCGGCAGCGATTCAGCCGCCGGACGGCAGCATCGTCATGTTCATCGCAGACAAGCCGAGGATGGCGAATCAGGTGCTGGACAAGCTCCGCCAGGACCTTGCCAAAAAATTGTGCCTGTACGATCCTCGCTCCTTCCAGTTCTGCTGGATCACGGACTTCCCCTTGTTTGAATGGAATGAGGAAGAAGAGAAATGGGATCCTGCCCATCACCCGTTCTGCATGCCGAACGCAGAGGACATAAAGCATCTCGAAACGGACCCTGGAAAAGTGTCCTGCACGCAGTACGATCTTACGCTGAACGGCTGGGAGCTTGGCTCTGGCAGCATCCGCATCCATCGCGCAGACATCCAGGAGCGCGTGATGAACGTCATCGGCCTCACGAAGGCAGAGCTGGATGCCAAGTTCGGCTTCCTGCTCGAGGCGTTCAAGTACGGCGCGCCGCCGCATGGGGGCATCGGCATCGGGTTTGACCGTGTGGTGACTCTCCTGCTTGGCTTGGACGACATCCGTGAAGTCATCGCTTTCCCCAAGAACAAGGCAGCCCAGTGCCCGATGGATGGCTCGCCGAGCGATATCCCGGAGAAAGCGTATAAGGAGCTGCAGATCAAGAGCGTGGCGGGGAAGAAGTGATCTGTACACGGTTTGAACAATAGAAAAGTTTATATATTAACTAACAGTTAATAACTGTTAACTGTATGGTAACACGGGATTTGACGGCTAAACGAGTATTGCTCCATCTGCTTAAAGATTTTTCTAGTACGCACACCATAACTGCTTTAGCAAAAGAGTTAAGCCTGAGCCGGGTGGGGATTTGGAAGGTTCTTAAAAAGTTGGAGGAGGATAAATATGTTGTTCTCAAAGCCGCTGGAACTGGTAAAACAAACATGTTCATGATTGTCCTAAACTGGGGTAATCCACTTGTTGAAAAGACGCTGTCCCTTTATTTAACTGAAGAAGCTTTAAAGCAGAGGCGATGGCAGGTTAATTTTGCCAAGTTGGGAACCGTAACTAACTTTCTTATTGTGTATGGCAGTATCTTGCACTCTCCTCAAAAAGCAAATGATGTAGACATAGTCGGGACAGTTACAGGCAGTAACCGATTTGTTTCAGCAGACAGGATTATTAATGAAGTCCAAAAAACACAATCTCTAAAAATCCATCCCCTCTTTTTCGGGCGTGAAGAATTAGAAAGAGAACTGTTGAAGCCAAATAGGGCGTTTATAGATGCGATAAAAAAAGGAATTGTCTTATTTGGGCAAGAGAAATTTGTTACATTTATGAGAGGGATGGTAAAATGACTGTCAAACTAAAAGTTGATGAGTGCTTTTCAATCGCAAAGAAAGACGAAGAAAAAGGGAAGAAACACAAAGGTCTGCTTTTTGTTGGTGGAGAT
This sequence comes from Candidatus Woesearchaeota archaeon, assembly GCA_016180035.1. Taxonomy (GTDB): domain Archaea; phylum Nanobdellota; class Nanobdellia; order Woesearchaeales; family UBA12501; genus JACPCA01. The sequence goes on along the minus strand of JACPCA010000042.1, from coordinate 4,587 downwards.
GATAAGAAAGCAGAGGAATATGTCAAGAACCACCAGTGATCGCTTGCTAACGCTCGCTCAACACTGGTGGCATGAACGATGGTGGTTCTTGAGCACGCCAAAATACCATATACGAATAGTGGTTGACTTTGTCAACCACCACTCTGACGAGTGGTGGTATTTTTAGCGTATCCAAAAAGCAAAAACAAATTTGGGAATCTGCGGTCTCTATAAAAAAGAACGGTTGGATTACAAAATTCCAGAGGAATGGTTTTACACGATGTATTATTGCGCCCTGGCTATTCTGATAAAATTTGGCATTGAGAGCAGGAGCCAGAAATGTACCGCCCTGTTTTTGCGCTATGTTAAAGATAAGGGCATTATCGATTATGACGATGAATTTATTGATCGGATTATGGTTTACAAGGAAAAAGAAGCGGAAACTGATGTTGACGAGCGAGAGAAAGCGCGGTATGGCTCTTCAGTCAGGAGTGAAGAGATTATGCAAAAGTATGATTTTATGATAAGTGTTTGTAAAAGATGTATCTCTGCTTGCGAGGAGATTGTATTTTCAGAGAAGAAATTCGAACTGCCGAAGGAATTGGTAGGATAAACAGGTGGCAGTATCATCCCTTCTATCGTCTTTAATCTATGGTTTGGTATATATATATGTGGACATATAAAATTATAAATACTAAGCAGGGTGATAGTTATCCATATTCCTTTAGCAATAATGTTGTAAAAAGAGGTGTGAGTGATGGAATCAAAAGATGCTCTAAATTTTGCTTTTGTTGCTGTTGTTCTCGTGGTGATGGTCACGCTGGTAGCGTGTAACAAGAGTGAGGATACTTCATTGGATGTCAGCGATGGCGGTTTTTCTGATTTCTCTCCCACTGGTTCTGCCATTACCTGGGTGAGTTGCAGTGATAGTGATGGGGATTCTCCAAATATTTACGGCAGTGTAACCTACACCTATGTCGGAAACGATGGCGTTTCTCGAACACGCACCAGCAATGATGTTTGTAGTGGAAGCAGCGTTCGGGAATACACATGCAGAGGAAATACAGCAACATCTTCCCTTGTTTTTTGTTCTAGTGGGTGCAGCGCAGGGGCATGCGTCGTGCCGCCATCTTCCCCCGCACCATCTTCAAGCATGACTACCTCCTTTGTTCAGGCAACGCCTGCTGACATAACTTCCGGAGCAAGCGCAGCTGTCATCTGTACCAATGCAGGATATACAGGATGCTTGGCTGGTGGGAGAAACACCTCGATTGTTCCGTATGGTCCGGCTGATACAGCTTGCAGTGGCTCTTCATGGGGCGGTCCTTCTGCCACCGTGTACGATTATCGGCTGGTTGGCTGCGATGTAGCTCCTCGTACGGAATGTTACTTGAACAGTACCGGAACCGGGTATCGGCTTGCCAGCCCTGCTGTTGTCAACGCCCTCTGCACCCGCTAACTTTTTTTATCTCTTTTTCTTTTTAATCCTTATTTTGGATAAGAAGGTATAAACTATCTCTGTTTAGGCAAGCTGTTTAGCATCAATCCATTCAATGCAGCGCTTTCTTGATGCTTTTCATCGCCCTCTTCCCTTCGCTTTTGGCAGCAGAACACGTTTCTTTGAACAGCTTAAACTTCCTCTCCAATGAAGCAACCCCTGCATCGCTGAAATTGTTATCTGGTATGCTTAGATCACTTAAGACAGTAGCAATGGCTTTTGCTGCTTCCTGAACCCCGCCTACTGCGATTTTAAAATTATTTACTCTTCCCCAATCAATCTCTTTTTTTTCGACAAGTTTTATGGTCATGATCTTCACCTCGCCCATGAGGCTGTCCTGATTGTTTATAATTTTTCTCATACCCCTTTTTTGTAAAACTTTATAAACCATCCCCTGCACCCTCAACCAATGCAGGTTGACGAAGCGCTGATCAAAACCGTAGCAAAAAATGCCAGGCTCGAGCTGACGCCGGCAGAGATTGCCAAGTTCGTTCCGCAATTCCGGGAGATTCTCGACTCGTTCTCCAAGCTCTCCAAACTTGATGTCAGCAATATCACGCCATCTCTCCACCCAGTCCCTCTCCGAAATGCGCTGCGGGAAGATGTCCCTCACCAATGCCTTTCTCAGGAAGAAGCGCTGCGTAACGCAAAGCACCAGAAAGAAGGCTACTTCAAAGGACCGATGGCGCTGGGATAAAAAACAATCAGCACAACTCATTTATCAACCACAACAATCAATGCCAAGAAATACAGGGGGTGCATGATGAACAACACAAAACGATGGATGGTTTCCTGCATGATTATCACTGCGCTATTCATCCTTTCTTCCTGTGGAGGCCCGAAACTCATGACAAACGTAACGATGGAAACAAGCAAGGGAACAGTACAGATTGCCTTGTACGACAAGGATGCCCCGCGAACAGCAGCCAATTTTGCCGCTCTTGCGAATAAGGGATTTTATGACGGGCTCACCTTCCACCGCTACGAGCCAGGCTTTGTCATCCAGGGCGGCGATCCGAAGGGAGACGGCACGGGCGGCAGCGGCACGACCATCCCATTGGAAACAAGCCCGAAACTCCTTCACGAGAAAGGGGTTATCGCCATGGCGCGCTCGAACGATCCTGACTCGGCATCGTCCCAGTTCTATTTCACTCTTGCCCCTGCACCATTCCTGGACGGAAAGTACGCGGTGTTCGGCAAGGTGACGTCCGGCATGGACGTGGTCGAGAAGCTTCGGAAGGGAGACAAGATCATCAGCGCCCGCGTGGTGGGGTAAGCCATGGCTGCTTCCTTTTCCAGCCTTCCCTCCAGCCTGCTCTCTGATACGCTGGACCGCTTCCGGCGCGGCGACCTTTCTGTCGAAGAGCACACGGCAAAGGTTTTGGAGGAAGCAGAAAAAATAAACAAGGACTACTTCTACTACAACACGGTCTCCAGCGATCTGGCCATGAGCCAGGCGCGCGAGCTCGACCAGCAGCACAAGCGCGGCAAGGCAAGCGGCAGATTGTTCGGCATCCCGATGTCCGTGAAGGATTCCATCTGCGTCAAGGGCGTGGAATCCACTGCCGGCAGCAGGATCCTCAAAGGATATTTTCCATTGTTCAATGCCACCGTGGTCCAGCGCGCGGTCAATGAAGGCGCTGTCGTTATCGGAAAGACAGCGCAGGACGAGTTCGGCTTTGGGGCATTCGCTGTCAACGTCGGCCTTGGCTACGCTATCCCCCGTAACCCGCTGGATAAGAAACGGACAACAGGAGGGAGCAGCGGCGGGTGCGTCGGCATCACGAGCAAGACCAGCTACGCCCATGTCAGCCTTGCCGAATCAACTGGCGGCAGCATCGTCGAGCCGGCAGCCTTCTGCAGCGTCGTCGGGCTGTGCCCAACCTACAGTAGGGTTTCCCGCTACGGCCTGATTGATTTTTCCAATACATTCGACAAGATCGGGCCGGCAGCAAAAACAGTGCAGGACGCTGCCCTCTTGTTAGATGTCATTTCCGGCCATGACCCGCAGGATTCCACCAGCCATCCTTCACCAGCATCTTCCTCTTTACCACCATCATCTTCTCATTCATCTTCCGTAGCTTCCTTCACCTCATTTGTCGGAAAGGATATTGCCGGCATGAAGATCGGCGTCATCAAGGAAGCCTTTGGGGCGGGCGTCAGCGAGGTGGTTGCCAAGAGCGTCCGCCAGGGCATTGCCAGGCTAGAGCAGCATGGGGCAGTGGTTGACGAGATTTCTTTGGAATCCCCGATAAAATATTCCATTCCAACGTATTACATCATCGCCACATCAGAAGCGTCCACCAATCTGGCCAAGTACTGCGGCATGAGGTACGGCAATCATGAGCCGCTCGACGGAAATTTTAATGCGTACTTCACCAAGGTCCGCTCTGCCAATTTTGGGGAGGAGGCCAAGCGCCGCATCATGCTTGGCACGTTCGCGCGCATGGCAGGCTTCCGAGATGCGTTTTATCTGCAGGCCCTGAAGGTTCGTGAAAAGATCGTGCAGGACTACAAGGGCGTGTTCAAGCGCTACGACGCGCTCGTCTCGCCGACCGTCGGTATCCAGCCGCCGACGTTTGAAGAGATCGAGAAGCTCACGCCGCTGCAGCACTACATGATGGACGTTCTCTATCTCGGCCCTAATATCGCCGGCCTCCCCCATCTGAATATCCCTCTTCCGTTAGCCAATGGCTTGCCGGTCGGGCTGATGCTGGTCGGCGACCATTTCGCCGAAGGAAAGCTGGTCCAGCTTGGCAGCGCGCTGGAAGAAAAAAAGAGATAAGCATCAAAGACCGGCACCAAAAAGTGTTCCACGACCCATGAAACCGTTCACCTCCGACATCATCATCGGGCTTGAAGTCCACGTCGAGCTTGACACTGCCACCAAGCTCTTCTGCAGCTGCCCCCGCACGCCGCCGGCAGACGACAAGCCCAACACGCGGTGCTGCCCAACCTGCCTCGGCATGCCCGGCAGCAAGCCCGTGCTCAACAAGAGCGTGATCGAGTACGCCCTGCGCCTGTGCCTTGCTTTCCAGTGCGATATCGATAACGAGCTCGTGTTCTCGAGAAAATCCTATTTCTATCCCGACCTTGCCAAGAATTACCAG
>JACPCA010000041.1 GCA_016180035.1 Candidatus Woesearchaeota archaeon | reverse complement strand
AGTAAGTGTGAATCGGCCGCACCAAAGCCTATCTGTTCTGAATAAAAGGACAAAAAAATTTCTCAGGAAATATAACTCTATTTATGAAACATGACTTAGAAGGCCAAAGTGATAGGCGACGGCGCCGTAACCCGTTGTGCCCCAGGCACATGTATCGTTTTTAGTTACAAATCGCAAAAAAATGGAATTGATTAGAACTCGCAATCGTGGCGGCGCGGGTGTTTCGTTACCGGCTTTTGCCGGTTTTATTGCTTTTTTATGAAATTAAACGCGACGGCGCGTGTGTCCCGTTACAGGCCAGAGGCCTGTTTTATTGCTCTTTTCTGTAATTAATCACGGCACCACAAAAAATAAGCCACCATTTTCTACAAAGCAAGTTTTGAGTAAGCTTTATAAATAACCCTCCCCAGAATTCTTAATAGAGAGAACAACAGCGTTTGCTTGTGTGCTATCATGAAAGACGACCTAAGACTAGATAGGCTAATAGAAGAAACCCTCCGGCATCTTGACCGCTTAGAAAGGTTTGAGGATGGAGATATTCACATTGCTGACCATCACGAGTTTGATCTGGCGCCAGATTCAGGCACAGCAAGAGAAGAAGCGATACTACCCACTTATCCCCCGCTATCGAGCCTTGACACGGCTGTTGTCGGACGGGTTCTGCTCCTTGGAAAGGTCACGCCGCAAGATACGACGTATGACCAGCTGGCAAGGCGCTATGGCAGCATGGAACGCCTTGCGCGCGGGCTCCATGGCGTCGATTACGAGGTCATCGTTGCCGGCAGTATGCAGCACGCGCTTGCCGCGCACCAGACCAGCAAAATTTACGGAGGCTTCACGCATGCCGTTGTCGTCCTTGATGACTCCGCCTCCCCTTCCCACATCAATGAGCTGCTGGAAACAGCGCACCATCTCCGGCAGCTTGAGCCGGCGCTGCCGATTCTTGTCACGGGAAATATGGGCATGATCGGACAATACCGCCCTGCCCTCCTGCAGGCCAAGCAAGAAGGCAGCATCAGCTCGTTCTTTGAAAGCACATACCTTCTCGGGATGGTGGATGGCAAGCAAGCGGGCCCCCAAGGGCAGCTGCCCTCGCTTAGGATATCAGGACCTAAACCAGGCAAGGATTAAGTGAGGGCTATAACCTGCCAGGAAAAATGAGAAGAGCCGCTATTCTCCCCTCATCTTTTTTTGCAGGCCATCAAGCCCGCTAACAGAAATGGCATGGCGCTGGCATAATTCTGCCACCCCATCAACATATGGCGCCATGATGCGGTAGTCGCCCGGAGGAATACAGCCTCGTTCTGCAAAATCCATAAACATATCAAGGCGCACTTGTGCCTCTTCAAGCGCCTCACCGCCAAGAGAAAGCAGGGAATGGGAAAGGTGCAGCAGCACGGTTGCTTTTCCCCGGTCATAGTCCGTTTCCCGTATCGCCTTCCACGCACGCCAGTACAGCTTGACCGCTTCATCATGCTTTTTGCATTGCGCATTCAGGCGTGCCGCAGCAGTTACGGCATTAACCATGCCGGCCACGTCACCGATGGAAGAGGAAAGCCGTACTGCTTCAGTGTTGATCTGGAACGCTTCCGAATATCGCTCTTCAGCTTTGGCGTATTCAATCCCGATGCCGAGGTGCTGGAGCACATTTGCCCGAAGCTTCACCACATCCCTATCCACGCTGGACTCCATGATCACAGGAAAGTGCTTGTCAAGCAGAGAACGCGCGTGGTCATACTCGTTGACTGCCTCAACAAATCGCCCTTCTGCAACAAACACCAAGCCCCTCTGGTCAATAGCCTTAATCAGGGCATAAGGGGATACAGGCTCGGCGCCGCTTCCAGAGACGAGCTCGACAGCTGCAGAAAGCCGTTCATAAGCTGAAGCGAAATCGCGCTTTCCACGGTAAATGTCAGCTATGTTCACGATTGTCAACGCCAGCTGATCGCTATTCCCAGCAAATCGCTGTGCTTCCCGATAATCACTCATTGCCTCATCAGGCCTTCCCTGCATCCGCAGCGCAAGACCTCGGAGGTTGTACGCATTGGAGAGCTCCCTGCCAACGATGGATATTGCATCATCTGAAAGGCTGTCATGCTGAAGAGAATCAACTGCATGGATGAGACCAGTCGCTGCCTGCTCGCAATCATGATATTTTCCCTGAAACTCAAGCTCCCTTGCCTGCACAAGCTTTTCTACAATATCATCGAGAGCTCGCTGTTCAAATTCTTCGGTCGGGGACATGGGCTGTAGAAAAACTCTTGTGCTTAAATAGTTTTTCAAAAACAATGTAAAAATAGGCAAACAATATAAACCAGAAACACCCCAATTATCTTATGGTATCGAAGCGCGGATCAAAGGCAATGCGCGGCTGGCACAATATACCCAAGTATATGAAGCCGACCACAGAAGGCTCTTGCTCGTACTGCCACAAGCACGTCAAGGCTCTGGAAAAGCACCTTCATGACAAGCACAAGGCAGAGATGAAGCGGAAGAAGTGAAAGAAATATGGCATTTGTTTAGCCTTCTGGAACAGGATACCATCACCACAGCCCCTCACCCTTTCTCATACACCGGATGGTTGTGGCCCATGTCCTTGCGCTTCTTCAGGTAATGGATGTGCTCCACTTTCTCTTTCAGGAATTTCTGGAGGTCAATGCCATACCGCTCGATCAGGGTAGAGGTGTGCTTTCCACCGAGGAAATGGGGCATGACGACGTAGGTTGCGCCAGCCTCATACAGCTTCATGGCATCGTCAATGTGATGAGAGACAGTGATCAGGACGGCAGTCTTGTTGCATTCCCGAATCCTCCGGAGAAGGAGAAGGTTTGTTGAGATGTCTGGAATCGTTGACACGGTCATCTGGACTGTTGGGAGGTGAAGCTCCTGCAGCAGTTCGAGATCGTCGGCATCGCCGTACCTGCAATCAACCCCCTGTTTGGAAAGCATGGTGATGATGTCGGGATTGAAATCCACCACCAGCACTTTTTTCCGCAGCTTCTTGAGCGAGTGAAGAAGGTCGTATCCGATCCTATTGTAGCCGAACAGCAGCACCTCGTAATGGTCGTCATCATGGTACGCCTGCTCGTCAACCTTTTTTCCGCTCCGCTCGAAGATGGCAAGATAGCGGGAACAGGCCTGGTACAGCCGATCAGAATACTGGATGAAATAGGTCGATCCGCCGATAGTGATGAGGCCTATCACGGTGATGAGCGACTGGATGTCCGGCAATAGGTGGCCGATGGCAACGCCGAGCCCGGCAAGGATGAACGAGAACTCGCTGATCTGCGCGCCGGCAAGCCCGACAAGGAAGCTGTTGCGCTTGGTATACCCCAGCAACCCCATCAGTGCCATGATGATGGGCGGCGTGGCGATCAGCACAAAGACAGACAGGATAATGATGGAAGGAACATAGCTTGAGATGTTGGAAAACGTCATCTGCGTCCCTAACATGATAAAGAAGAGGAACACAAAAAAGTCACGGATCGGCTTGAGCTTCGCGCTGATCTCATATCGGTACGGTGATGTTGCCAGGGCAACGCCGGCAAGCAGCGCCCCGACCTGGAACGTCAGGTTCAGCGAATAGAAGATGGCAGAGATGAGAAAGCACCAGCCCAGTGATGCTAAGAGAAGGAATTCCTGAGACCGTGCCACTGCCCTTGTCAGGCGTGGAAGGATATAAAGGCTCATGATGAAGAGCAGAAGCATCAAGCCCAGCCCGATCAGGATTGCCGTAACGCCATGAATCCCTGCAGAAGACCCTGCAGAGGCTCCGGCATTGCCCATCGTCGCCGACAACGCAATAAGAATGATGATGGCAATAACGTCCTGCACCAGAAGAAACCCCGTGGTGATCCGGCCGTGAAGCGTCTCCAGCTCCCCCTTGTCAGAAAGAAGCTTCATGATGATGATGGTGCTGCTGAAGGTCAGCGCAACAGCGATATAAAGGGAGGGGACGGTTTCAAAGCCAAGAAGCTGTGCGATGGCATAGCCAAGGCCGCCGGTGATGAGGAACTGCCCGATGCCCGTCACCATGGCAACCTTTCCGACCTGGCGGATCACATGAAGGTTGAGATTGAGGCCGACCGTGAACAGCAGGAGCGCGATGCCAAGCTGGGAAAAGGGGAGCAGGGCGCTGGAAGAATCCACGACCTGAAGCAGCTGAGAGCCGACCACGATGCCGGAAACGATATAGCCGATAATCATAGGTTGCTTCAAGAAGCGGATGATGCTGCAGACCAGGACGCTGATGATGACGACAAAGCTGATCTGGACAAAGGTTTCAAGCGCCATACAGGATAAAATGGAGGCGGCGGGAATATAAATGTTATGATGAGCAACTGGTTGGGTATCAGCAGGCATTGGCCTGGTGAGCAAGCTTATCACCAACAACCTGCTGCAACTCCATGACCACAATATTTAAAAAAAAGCTCCTGATACGCTGAGCATCACATATCGAGGGATACGCTATATCGAGGTGAACATCATGGATGTTGATACGCTTCAGAAAGTGAATCGGCTGGCAAAGGATCTTCTTCAGCATGGTATGGCAGGAGACACCGACGAAGCATTGCGGATGGCAGATTCTATGGTGAGCAAGAAGAAAGAGTTCACCCAGATGACAGCCCAGATCCGAGGCACGGCAGTGGCGGGAACAACGAACAGCGAACCAGCCCTGGTGCCGGCAGACCCTCCAGCAGCTTCATCCTCTTCAACATCATCGCCCTCTGCTCTTTCTTCAGACCTTCATACAGGGCTCAAAAAGGAGCTGGACAAGGCCAACGATCAGATTGAAAAGCAGCGCCTTGCCATCGCCGAGCTTCAGGAGTATATGAAGCAGGTCGTTGACGAGCTGAACCGTCTCAAGTCCTCGCCTCAAAAGACGTATATTGAGAAGGAGCGAGAAGAGCCGCAGACAAAGCTGAAGAAGGAAGCTCCTCAGCCTCATGCGCGTGTTGGAGACTGGAAGCCTGGGGATATATCAATAGAGAAATACTTCTATTCCGGCCCGTCGAAGGGAGACAGGTGAGACCTGAGGAAGAATGCTGAAAACAGGAGCGGATTACGTCCAGAGACTTCCTGATACGCCTTATAACTAGGTTTTAACAGCTTTTTAGCCGATGTAGCTGTATCCATAGCCTTTAGAATACAAATCCTTAAATAGCCGATACTACTCCCCGATAGATAATAAATGATTGGGGGTACTCACATGAAACCAATATCTATGATCTGGACATTGTTCCTTCTACTTGCTCTGCTGGCATCTGCTGTTTCAGCAGACCTAACGCTTAGTGTAACAGAGATTGCGTTTGGTGGTGAAAACCAAGCACGAAGCAATCCATTAGGAAACGCTGATGATCCCCAAGACCTCATCTCCAATGCCACGATCCGTGTGACGCTGACGAACACAGACGCAACCTCCTCTGTCACAAATTTGGCACACAATCTTTTGTCAACTAATGCCCCTTACTATTTTACGGTAAGCGAGTTCCCTGCTAGCCTGTCTGCTAACGGTGCAAAGGAATTTACCATTACTGCCAGAGTTCCGGAAAATCTGGATGCAATTGACTCGAACTTCAAGCTGTTAAAAAAAGCTATCGGAAACTTTAAGGTCACTGGTGTGAACAGCACCAGCAGTGAAACAATCAGCACCCCAGAAGTGCCAATGACCATCCAAGCTGAAAATATGCTGGAGATCAAAGATGTGGAACTCTGCTTCCGAGGAAAATGCAAGAGTCCCGATGATGGAGATGACGTCAAGGACATGAAACCAGGCGACGCTGTTGACCTCACCATCATCGTGGAGAATAAGTATTCTGAAAGGGATGAAGAAGATCTACAGATTGAAGATATCGATGTTAATATCGAAGCGGCTGACAGAGACCTTAATGTTGACGAAGAAGAGACTATCGACGACATCAACCCAAAAGATGAAAACGATGTCAGCGTTTCATTTGACATTGAAGATGACACCCCTCATGGAGGATACAATCTTGTCATCAGGGCCAGTGGCAAGGATGAGAATGGGGCGCTGATGGGAGAGGAGTGGACCATTGAGTTAAAAGTTGAGCGTGAAAGGCATGACATCCTCATTGAAGAGGTAACCCTAACGCCAGAAAGTATTTCATGCGCTGAGGTTGAGACAACTGTAAGGAATGCCCAAGCTTATGTCCAGTACCAGAATATTGGACAACACGACGAGAAGGATGTCGTCATTGAACTTAAGATCCCGGATCTTGGCATTGTTGAGGCTGTGCGGGATATCGAGCTTGATGAGGACAATGAGGAAACAGAAATCCTTTCCTTTGGCGTCCCAGCAGGAACAAAGCCAGGTGTGTATGGCATCGAAGTCCGAACATTCTATGACAACACGAAGCTCAGCGACCTTATGGAAAAAACAGTGACGGTCTCTTCAGATTGTGAAGGGAATGGCGAACAGGATAGCGAGCCGGCACAAGCCAACAGGCGTACTCAGAACGCTCAAAATGGAGGGGATGAGCGCGGAGACATCATTGTCGTTCCGCCGCCACAGCAGCCTCCAGCCGTGATTCCGCCAAAACAGCCAGTGACGCCCCCGACACAGGTAAATGAATCCAACAGCCTTGCCTATGTTATCGGGCTGGGCGTAGTTGTCCTTGTGCTGGTCATCGTGCTGGCCGTACTGCTCGTCACCCTCTTCAGGAAGAGGCACTGAACAGCAGCGCTTTGATTCAACCATCAGATCAATCATCAGAAAGAAGCAAAGGCTTCTTTCACTTTTTTTATTTTTTCTCTTGTTCTTTCTAATTTCTGGTTAGCTACCTCAACAAGCCATTGAACATACGATTCTGAAACAGCAAGCCTTCCATCGGCAGCAATCGGGCAATCAATCCGCTCCGTGTCAATGATCTCCACGCTGATCTTTCTATCAGTTGCTGAAATGATACCTGAGCGCTTGATGCCAGCATCGCGAGCAAGAAGCACCAGCCTCGCAGCATCGCCTATCGTCCTGCAGCACGCATGCAGAATAAAACCTTCCATGCGGAACCAGACCGCGTCATTGCCGCGAAACAGCCGAATGGCTTTCAGGACATCAGCAGGCATGACAGGCTCATGGCTGGCAAAGATCCATCCTGACTGGTCTTTCTTCGCTGACATGGGCTGCGTGAGGAGCACGATGCGGCCAGAACAGGAACTGGTCGTATAAAGATCTGGACTGGCATTGATGGCTTGAACAAGGCCGGCAATAGGCGCATCAAGGCTGCCTTTCTTTGACTTGTCCTGCTTGGACAGGGCCATCTTCTTGTTGTTGTCAAAGGACATGAGATGGCAATGCAAGAGGGGGTTAAAATAGCTTCTGAAATGAAGGTATTGTCTATCTTGGTAAAACAGGTCTATCTTGGTGAAACAGAGGATGCCCCACTACAACAATCTTTAAGAATGGAAAAAGAATCCTCTTATGCATGGCCGACAAACCGACACCAGACCTGGCAGGAAAGTCACACATGACCCACACGACCTATGAGCACATGGCTATCCAGGTTCTCGACCAGCTGGGAACACGATATGCCGAAGCAGGGATTGCAGAGGCAGAGATTGTCCTTGGCAGCGGATATGCTGTCCACGGGCTGTATTATAGCACCAGAAACCCGACAAAAGTTATTCACCTTGAGGCGCACCCCCTCAGGAGCTCTGGCCAAGAACTCTGCATCACTGCCCAACTGCAAGATCATGATACAGTGATGGAGCAGCGGCGAAGAGGGACACTATCCGGAATTGATTATGCATACGGCCTTAAGGATGGCTTTGGAGAACAGCTCCGGCTCGGCATCATGATTGATTATAACGCAGACACTCTCGACCAGTGCCTTCGAGAAGCATGCACAGTCCCCGGATTGCTGGAACAGAAAGGAAATGGGGAGTAAAAAAGGTTTTACTCAAGAAACAATAGTTAACACTATTTTTTATAAAGCTATCAAAATCCCTTCTTCCCCTCGACGATCAGCTTCATCTCGTTCACGAAATCCTGCGCGTCGCGGAGATAGCGGTCATACTGCTGCCCGGTGATGTCTTTGATGGAGCGGTGCGTGATGTCTTTGGAGAGCTTGTAGAAGTTCCGCATGGTAGCCACATATTTAGGCGAGAGCCGCTTGGTCTTGACAAAGACATCCTCTAAAAGGTCGGCGACATGCTCTGGTGTCGGCGGGATTTGGTTGGCTTTCATGAGCGCGGCATGGGCTGCGTCAATCACCGCCCAGTACAGGTCCAGTGACGCCTGGAGAACATGCCATTTCGCGTTCTGGATCGTCGCCGGCGCGCGGACGTAATAGGACCAGACCGCTTCCGGCGTCGGACGGATGAGGCCCGTCCGACGCAGGAGCTGAAGCGGCTCAAAGAAGCCAGTGTCCAGCAGGGCAACGCCGTCGCGCAGGATATTGATGGCTACAGGATCGCCAGCCTTGGCATATTCAAAGAAGGTCGTCAGCTTGAGCGTGGTGATGTGCAGCTTGGTCGAGATGTCGGCAATCAGCTTCTGGACGAGAATGCGATACGTCTGGATGACTTCCGGCTTCAGCGTCAGGCTCAGGTCGTCAATGATGATAAGGATGTCAATATCGCCAACGTCTTCCGCCTTTCGCGTCACGCTGCCAAAGAGGACGATGGCCTTGATGAACGTGCCGAACTCTTTATACCCGCGGGTTGCAAAATCATACGCGATATCGATATGCTCTTTCGGAAATCGGTCAAGATTTTGCTTCTCATGACGCTCAATCTTAAACTCCATCGCAATACCCCGCCATCAGCGCATACCTGCCCATCAGAGCATACCTACTTAGTATATCATCCATACTTAGTATATCATCCATACTTGGTATATGAATCACACCCGCAGATGCAAACCATGCACCGATGCACCAATTCAAGTTTGTAACTACTGAAAAGGATATGCTGCGGTGAGTATATTAATGTTTGTGACCATTCTTGGAGGAAGACAAATAAAGTATGGAACATAGCAATATTTAAAAATAACACCCCGCAAACCAGCCTTATGACAACCGAAGACGACCTCATTGCCGAGCGCAAGAAAAAGCGGGAAGAATTCATCCGCATAGGCCTGAATCCATATCCTTACAGCTACTCGCCGACGCATCATTCAAGCGATGTCCACACCGCCTACCAGAAACTGAAGCCGGATGAAAAAAGCAGGGAATCTGTCACGGTAGCCGGCAGGGTCGTCGGCCTCCGGCGGATGGGAAAAGCAACCTTCCTCCATCTTCTCGACGAGAAAGGAAAGCTCCAGGCCTATTTCAAGTACGACGCCATGCCAAGCCAGTACGACAACCTCCGCTTAGTAGACAGGGGAGACTGGATCGGCATCGAGGGGACTGTCTTCAAGACCAAGACCGGCGAAGTCACGGTCAATGCAGCACGATTTGAGATGCTCTGCAAGAGCCTCCGCCCCCTGCCGGAAAAATGGCACGGGCTCAAGGACATCGAGCAGCGCTACCGGAAAAGGTATGTTGATCTCGTCATGAATCCAGAAGCCCGCGATGCCTTTGTCAAGCGCACAAGGATCATCGACACGATCCGCCACGAGCTGAACACGCGCAATTTTCTGGAGGTCGAGACACCTATCATCCAGGCCGTGTATGGCGGAGCGAACGCCAAGCCGTTCAAGACCTTCCTGAATTCTCTTAAGATGAACGTGTTCATGCGCATCTCCAACGAGCTTTACCTCAAGCGCCTTGTCGTCGGCGGATTTGAGCGGGTGTACGAGTTCGCCAAGGACTTCCGCAATGAGGACATCGATCGGACGCACAATCCAGAATTCACCCAGGTCGAGATCTATCAGGCGTACGCGGACTATCATGACATGAAAGAGATCGTAATGGACCTGTATGTCGCTGCCGCCAAGGCCCTCCATGGCAGCACCCAGTTCGAGTATGGCGGAGCCATGATCGATGTCAAGAAGCCGTGGAAGAGCTACACCGTCATTGAAGCGCTGGACCATTTTGCAGGGATCAAGGGCGCGTTCAGCCTCAGCGAGAAGAAGCTTGCCGCCCTGTGCAAGCAGCACAAGGCAGACATCCCTGACAGCGCGTCAAAGGGGCAGATGATCCAGGCCCTGTTTGAAGAGCTCGTCGAGCACAAGCTTATCCAGCCGACGTTCATCACGCATCACCCGATCGAGAGCACCCCCTTATGCAAGCCCTGCCGCGAAGAGCCGCTCTCCAAGCACTTCATCGAGCGGTTCGAGCCGTTCATCGCAGGAATGGAGATTGCCAATGCTTATTCTGAATTGAACGACCCGGTGCTCCAGCGCACGCTGCTGGAAGGGCAGGCGCAGCAGCTCCGCGCAGGAAGCGAAGAAGCCCACCCGATGGATGAGGACTTCGTGCAGGCCATCGAGCATGGCATGCCTCCTACCGGCGGCGTCGGCATCGGCATTGACCGGATGACGATGATCCTCACGAACAATACCAGCATCAGGGATGTGATCTTCTTTCCGTTCATGAAGCCGGAGTAGGGGGAATTAGGATAAAGGCATTCATTTTTGGTGAATCAAACACTACCTTTAAATAGCATGACAACGAAAAAGAGGTATGATACCGCCCATGATCCTCGGCACGAAACGGAACATCGTGATAGAATACAAGAACCGCACGGTCGTCGGGCTGGCAGAGACCATCACCGTCCTTGGGCCAAAAGGAAAAAAAGCCGTGACTGCCCGCATGGACACCGGCGCCACAAAAAGTTCTCTGGACACCAGACTGGCAGCAGAGCTCAAGCTCGGCCCTGTCCTGAAAGCTACCGTCATCAATTCCGCATCAGGATCGTCCCTGCGCCCCGTGGTCAAGGCAACCATCATCATCTGCAACAAAGAAGTGACTGGAGAATTCACGCTGGCGGACAGGGGACGCATGCGATACCGCGCCCTGATCGGGCAGGACATCCTCGTCAGCAACAGGTTTCTTATCGATCCATCAAAACAGCACTAAGCAGCTGAAACAAGGCATACGCCGCCACCGCACAAGCTACCGACGCATCATGGCACATGACGAAAAGAAGGATACTAGGAAGAAGAATACCATGAAAGCAGCAGTGATGAGCTTGGGCAGTGTCTCTTCCCAGTGGACGGTCGATGCCATGAAGAAGCACTTTGATATTGTCGATTCCATCAATATCAAGAATGTTGAAGTGAACCTGTGCGGAAAGAACAGCGTCGTCCTGTATTCAGGCAAGGCGTTGAAACAATACGACTGCATCTATCTGAAAGGCTCCTTCCGGTACGTCTCTCTCCTCCATTCGATAGCGACGTGCTTAGACAAAAAAGCGTACCAGCCGCTCCTCCCGTCCTCCTTCATTCTCGGCCATGACAAGCTTTTGTCCCAGCTCATCCTTCAGAAGGCGAATGTGCCTATGCCGACGACGTACATTGCCTCGCTGGAGACGAGCAAGGCCATC
>JACPCA010000040.1 GCA_016180035.1 Candidatus Woesearchaeota archaeon | reverse complement strand
ACGGTGATTGACAATACCGCGCTCGGCCCTGCCAAGGGCGGCATCCGGATGACGCCAACTGTCTCGGTTGAAGAAGTTGCCAGGCTGGCGCGGGCGATGACATGGAAGTGCGCGCTGGCAGAGCTTCCTTTTGGCGGCGGCAAGTCCGGCATCATTGCGGACCCGAAAAAGCTGTCCGACAAGCAAAAGCAGGGATTGATGGCGGCGTTTGGGACGGCGCTCCGCCCGATCTGCCCTTCTCTTTATGTTGCCGCACCAGATATCTCAACTGGCGAAGAAGAGATGAGATCGTTTGTCACGGCGAATGGAGCGTTTCACTCTGCTACGGGAAAGCCAAGCACGATGCACCAAGGCAAGGCCCACGGCATCCCGCATGAGCTGGGAAGCACAGGCTGGGGCGTGTATCATGCCGCAGCTGCCGCTGCCAAGCATCTTGGAAAGGATCTCCGAACTATGACAATAGCAATTGAAGGGTTCGGCAATGTCGGAAGCTTTGCCGCGCAGTATCTTACCGAAGCAGGGGCAAAGCTTGTTGCTATCTCCGACTCCCAAGGTGGAGTGTATCTGCCAAGCGGCCTTGATTATAAGAAACTCGTCAAGATCAAGAAGGACGAAGGAACTGTTGCTGCGTATGGCAGCGGAAAAAAGCTCAAGAACGGTGAAATCATAAGTGTTCCTGCGGACATTTTTATCCCTGCAGCCCAGGCAGACGTGATCAACAGCCGCAACAAGCACAAGGTCAAGGCAAAGATTATTGTTCAGGGGGCAAATATCCCGATGACGTACGAGGTTGAACAGGAACTCTACAAGAAAGGCATCCTCATCGTGCCAGACTTCATTGCCAATGCCGGCGGCGTCATCTCCTCGTATATCGAATACATCGGCGGAGCAGAGCGTGACGTGTTCCCGATGGTTCAGGAAAGGATCGTCAAGAACACCCTGCTTGTCCTGGAACGGTCAGCACAGAAGAAGATACCGCCCCGTGCTGCGGCATTAGAGATCGCTCAGGAACGAGTGAAGAAGGGGAAGAAGAAGGAATAACTGGCTTGTTCTTTGGTTAAAAAGATAGGTTAAAAAGAATTGCCCTGTCTCGAACAACTGCTCAAACAGCAAACTTTATAAATCAATAGCATTACTAAGCAATATTGCATCCATTATTAAAATTAATATTGCTTAGCAATGGAACGAGATCAAGTTATTGCTGAACTCCGGAAAGCCCCTGAAGGATATACCATCAGTGAGCTAGCTTCTAAGCTGAAAACAACACGAAATACCATCGCCATCATTCTCGCGTATCTTGAAGGGGCAGGAAAAATTACGATCCGCCAGGCAGGCATGGCCAAGATCCATTACTGGAAAAAAGGGAAAGCAGAGAGCAGCTAACCAAGAGAAACTGAAAAAAGGAGAACATGATCGCCAGAACAGCACAATCACAGGCACGCTACCTTCTCATCACAGTAGTTCTCATCCTCCTTGTCGGAGCTGCTGCGCTATTCACTCAATGGCCCATCACCGGCCATGTAGTGTACCAGAGCCAAAAGCCCATTGATGCCATCCTCCATTTCGACAAGCAGGCCATCCCTCTTGGTTCCGTGCTCCACGTCGATGTTGGAAACCAGACGTTGGAGAAGAACGTCTTATCCTATCTCGGCAGCCCGACAGAAGTGCAATACAACGGCGGGATTGTGTACGGCTTTGAGTCAAGCCTCGATGCCAACCTCTCCTCCCTCGGCATCTATCTCGATGGTGGGAATTACACGATAACAGGGAGCTTGCTCTATGATGGAATCGAGCTGGACCGGACAAGCCTGTCTATTGCTGTTGAAGAGCCGCAGCCTCCTGCTGGGACGCCTCCTGCTGGAACGGATGAGACTGCGATAAATGAGACCGCGACGAATGGGACGGCCCCAGCAGACCAGCCCCTTGCAGCTCCTGAAGCTCCGCAGCCGACACCGGCTATAGCCCCCACAGACGAGCCGATCCCCCCATCAGACGGGCAGGGAGGCGCAAGGGTCGCGGTTGACATGTCCTGCGGGCAGAGAGTGACGAACACGACAACCTTATCGTCAAACGTGGCAACCTGTTCTGCTGATGGACTGGTCATTGTTGCAAACAACGTGACGCTGGACTGCAACGGCACGGACATTGTCGGTGACAACACCAACATCAGCAGCGCAGGGATCCGTATCGAGTCACGGATCAATGTGACGATCATCAACTGCAACACCACCGATTTTGGCGATGGCCTTGTGCTGAACGGGACCACCAACGGCACGATATTCCATTCCATATTTTCCTCTAGAAGGGGATTCGGAATGATAATAACTGCCTCTAAAAATATCACGCTTAATAATATCACAGGGAGGGCGAATACCAGTTATGGGATAAATCTTGCCAACAGCTCTAACATGACGTTCATCAACGTGAGCGGCCATTCGACATCCGGGATCGGGTTTGACATCGGAAGCAATACTGTCTCTGGCAATGAGCTGCGCCATAACCAGTTCTTTAACATCACTGGAAACTCGTCATCAGGGGTTGGCCTCAAGATCGGGAACATCACTAACAGCACGTTTGTTGACTGCATCGCCAATTCATCATCCCAGACTGCGTTAGTTGTTGCGAGGGCAGCTTCTTATAACAACATAACGAGGTGCACGATAGAGACGAATACCACCTCGTCGCATGCGATGACAATCACTTCCAACAACAATTATTTTGACAGCCTTACCGTCATCGCGATCGGCACGTCAGGAAATGCATTAGACGTCGGAAATGATTCTGTCAACAACACGTTTATCAATTCCGTCATCGACCAGCGGGGGACTGGCATTGCCTTCCGCTTGTCTGGGGATATCAACAAGAACAACACCCTCGTCAATGTGACAACTTTCACGGCAAGCGGAAATGGGTTTAATCTTGAATCTGCCAACAACACCAGCATCATCTCCAGCAAGTTCAACGCTGGAGGAAATGGCACAGCTATGAGCGGGAACGCGCGAGACAACTATTTCTTGAACAGTATTATGAATGTCACTACAGATAATGCTATCCGGATAGGGTCTTCTATGAACACCACGTTTGTCAATACCACCACCAATGCGACAACAGGGCGGTCCATCTTCCTTATAACAGGGACGAATGACACGGTATTCTCTGATCTTGTCATTTGGGGCTCTTTTAGCATAAGCACTGATACGCTTTCAAACATGACGCTGACCAATGTAACCTTCAAGAACAACAACGGAAGCATCCACTATGCACGGTTTAACGTGACAAGATCGACAAGCATTGACACGGCAGGCCACCTCAACATCAGCTTCAACCGAACCTTCGTCAACAGCACAGCTCTGTCGCCGCTCAACACCAGCGCAACAATAACCCTGTACAACCTTTCTCTGGCGTTTAATCTATCCAACATCACCCCGTTCTACGACCCTGAACACGACGGGACATTTGTAGACTGCTCGGCAACGATCTGCACGGAGGACTCGTTCAACACCAGCACCGGAGACTATACGTTCAATGTCACTAGCTTCAGCTCTTATGCTGGATCCCAGGAAGCATCATGCGGCAGCCTTGTCAGCACATCGCGGACGCTACTCTCGACGATAGCAAACTGCGGGGCTTCCGGACTTATCATCGGCGGGAATAATCTCGTTCTTGACTGCAACGGCTTTGACATCGTCGGCACTAACACGAATGCAACCAGCAGGGGGATTGACGTCCAGGCAAGAAATAATATCACCATCCGGAACTGCAATGTCAGCTGGTTCGGGGCCGGCATCAACTTCACCGCCGTCACCAATAGCACGATACGGGAGACAAACATCTCCGTCAACAGCAGCAATGGGCTGTATCTGGACAGCACGTCAAGAAACAACACGCTCGTCAACATCACCGCACGAGCAAACGCCAGTGACGCCATCCTCCTCCTTGGAGCAGACAACAATTCCATCATCGAAAGCGAAGGACATGCAGCAGTGAATGGTGTGAGCCTGACAGCAAACGCAATCCTCAACAGGCTGCTCAATGTCACCGGCAACTCATCAACTGGGGCAGGGATTCTCATTAATACTTCTGACAATACCACGTTGTACAACTGCCGCGGGAATTCCAGCACAGGGTATGGGATCAATATTATAAGCCCTTCTTCAAGCCCAAGCAACTATAATAACCTTACCGGCTGCCTTGCCTCCTCCTCCGCAGGAAAAGGAGTCGGCATCAATGCCACGAACAACAACTACTTTCGCAACCTCACTATTTCAAATTCGACACAAGGGATGGAAATAGGAGTGCTGGCATCAAATAATACTATTGTGGAAGCTGCTGTTTCAGGAACGACATCTGATGGCTTTTTTTTATCAGGAAACAATAACACGCTCATCAATGTGACGGCGAGGTCGAACACGCTTCACGGCATTGAGGTGGTTTTTGCTAACAATAATACTATCATCTCTAGCAGATTCCACTCCACGTCAGGAGCTGCCGTCAACCTGTCAGGCCAGGCGAATGATAATTATTTTAATGATACGTTTGCCAATTCGAGCATTGGATTTGGTGTTGCTATCTCTTCTTCTAACAACAATACCTTCTCTGATCTTTCGGTAAACGTAACCCCCCCTACCGACCCCAACAATGATAATGCAATTGCCATCGGCATAAACAATTTAGCAAATAACACGCATTTTGATGGCTTGCTTCTGGGAAGGTCATACCACATACTTGCGTTAGTCAACACCAATTTTACTGCGAGAAATATCACGCTCCTCAGCGAGAATATCACCATCTGGTTTAATCAGTTCAACCATAGCACCAGTGTACTCGGCTCATTCGACAGCACTGCAAGACACTTGAACATGACGAAGAATGTCACCTTTATCAACACTTCTTACATTGCAGAGCTTACGGTAGGGGCAACGCTTGTTTTCTACCAGCAGCCTGTCCTGGCGGGCAACAATTCTCTAAGCGCCTTGCGTGATGGTGATTATAGTGGTGCGTTTTTTGACTGTGTTGGAATATTTTGTACAAGAAATTATTACAACATCGCGCAAGACAACACCACCGCCGTATTCAGCTTTAACGTCTCCTCCTTCAGCAGTTATACCACGTCTGGCGAGCCGCGTGGGCCGTCACTTGGCGCCAGTTCAAGCCCGCCAGCTTACAGCGGGGTGTACCCTGCTGGCTGGCCGGTTGCTCCCACGTTCAGCGTCCCCCCAATTCCCACAAAGCCATCCTCAAGCGTGCTGAGGATTGCAGTAGGAGCAGAAGGGGTAAAAGGGGAAAGCAAGAACGAGCAGGCAAGAACCGGAAAGTACACCACCGCCATCTCCTTCACCGGCCTGCTGCTTGGCGGCAGGACGCTGATGAAGGATGGCAATATATATCAAAAGCCGTACCTTTTCTCGTATGATACCCAGGAATTTGATATGGCTTTCAAGAATACCGCTGACGTTCCTCTCCATAACGTGGCGCTGCGGCTGGAAACATCAGCGAACATCGACGTGCTGCAGATCACGCCGGAAAAGATAAGCGAGCTTGCACCAGGCCAGGAAGTGACCATCCATGTGAGTATCAAAACCAAAGAGATAGCTCCGGTTGAAGACATCAAGCTCATTCTCGAGAGCGACGAGGCGTATGCGGAACAGTCTCTCTCGCTTACCCGCCGACCGGACAGCGAGAAGCCCATCACCAAGATCGGCAGGTTCTCTGTCTCCCTGCAGACGATCGGCTTCTTCTTCCTGCTCGGAACCCCTTTGCTGATCCTCCTCAACTGGATCATGGGACAATCACTTCAGAATTTTACCGGCGTCTTGGCCCAAGTTATCCTGCGGAAGGCGCTGGCAGATGAGCAGAGCCTGCTCTACCTCCTGCGGGCGAACACGATCGGGCGGTATCGCAGGATCTATGTCATGCCGCACGTCTATGAGCGGTACAAGGCAGCAACAAGGATCATCCGGCCGATCAACATCAACGCATTAGACAGCATGGCAGTAGCAAGGCTTTCAAAAGAAAATGGGATCAGCGCCCATCTTGCTTCCCTCATCTTATACGGAAGAAAGAATATTCTTGCACAGATCAAGATCGGAAAGCCGAAGATCATCACGGCCGAGCGCATTCCGATGCATGGGACAGAGAAGCTGGGGAATATTGCTGATGTTGTTTCACCATCAGACACGTTCTTTACTCCGTTTTTGGAGTTCAGGAAAAACATATTCCAGCGATGGCGCCTCCTCCTCCGGCTCTTCTCTTCAAGACAGGGGAAGGAAGAAGAGCAGCGCAAGGATCACCATAAGAAAATCCCGCCTGCAGTTCCCGTATCAGCCCAATCTCCTGGCGGCCATCACGTGCAGCCACTGCCGAAAGTGCCAGCCCTTGTCCACCATGCCTTCCAGAGAATTGCGGCAGTGGAACAGCGGCTGAAAACAGTCATCCAGCACGCCATTGCCCGGACCATGCCTCCGCCATCGTCTCATGCCATCGACAGGTCAATCAGGAAGATTGGAGCGCTTGGGGCGCTGTCATCTTCACCCGGCCATCTTGGTATGGTAGAACATGGCATGGTAGGGAAGGGTATGGAAGAAAGAAGAGCACAGAGAAAGCACCCGGCAGCGGGTGTGCTGGACATCGCAAGCTCCGCTATATGGAGCGCTGCAAGCGCTCTTTTCCTTGTCGCAGCCAGGCACAACCCGCACCAGCTGCTGAAGAAGTGGCAGGCAGAGAAGGAGGTGCGGAACGCGATCAAGAAGATAAGCGAGCTCCAGCCGGCAACAGCCCGCACCAGCTCTAAGGAAGCTTTCTTCCTGTCCGAGCAGCTGGAGAGAAAGCAGGAGGAGCAGGAGATCAGAAAAGAGATCAGCAAGCTGAACAAGGAGAAGGCGTGGTGGAAAGCAAGCCTTGCGCCGCTCAATAAGGAGATTGAAGGGGGGATGAGAACTATTGAAAGAGAGATGAAAAAAGGAGGCAGCAGCACCGCCCATGAGGAGATTCGGGACAAAGCCCCAAATTTAGCAACATTTATTAATAAAAAAGGAGGAAAAAGGCATGATGACCGCAAGAATCCATAAAACTGCAGGGACCAGCGCAAAAACAGGAAGCAACAGCAGCGAGCTTCCGAGCTTCCTCCGCAAGCTCCTGCGCTGGGACTGGTTCACGCCAATCCTCCGTTCTGGAGAAAAAAAAGAGATGACCCTTGACCTTGGCATCTTTGGATTGTATCGCATCATGAGCACGAACAAGCGCCTGATCATCGTAAAGCGGTTCCCGAAAAACCTGATCGAGACTGAATACGAGAACATCGAATTCGCAGAGTATTACACGAATGTAGAATGGCTTATCGGGTTTTATGCTGCAGGCCTTGTTGTCCTGTCTGTTCTTTTTGCCATAAACCATGCCCTGATCATGGATAAGCTGTTCCAGTCGGCGCCGTTCCTGCAGCCCTTCCTCGGCAGCATCCTTATCTGGAAGATATCTATCGGTGCAGGCCTTCTCTTCGCCGGGCTGCTCATCGCCGGACTGTATTATGCTGGCCAATTTGTCATCTCCTTATTCGGCCGCCTCCGCATCCTGCTCTACGAGCAGCCGCCGGTTGACATCATCTGTGAGATGAGCAGAGGCCTGCAGAACTTCATCCAGATGATAGAGGAGCGCAACCCGCCAAGAACGCAGAAGACGATCATCAAGAACGTGTATGTGCCGAAGAAGCATCGGAAGAATCTTACAAAATAGGAGTAGTGGTAGGATAGGTGACGTGGAATTTGAGATTGGTGTTGAAGAGCCTCACACTCTTTTTCAAAGACTTGGAGAAATTCCAACCAGTCTTGATCTTGCCCAGCGAAACGAGAAGGCCGTAAAATATGGTCTGTTAACAGGGCAAGAAATTCCAAAGAAAAAAATAAGTCCAGAGCGTGAAGCTTGGTGTGAACAAATGTGGAAGAAAGGATGGATGTTTGATGCAGAGGAAGATAATGATAAGCAAGAAAGATGGAAAAAATGCGAAGAGTTAGTACCAACCTTAGAGCACGTTTTAAAGTATTATTTGAGGATAAAATAACACCCAGCCTAATTCTTTTTAGTTTCTTGTTTACGGAACTCCCCCCCCGTTTTCGTTTAGTTAATTTTTGTAGTCATAGTTAAAGGTGGATGGGTGAGGGTGAAGATCATTTGCAATTGAATATCATAAGGTTATACTCTGGTGACGTTAGAGAGCGAGAGTAAAATTGATTGATAAAATTACGAGCGAACGTAGTTACCACAACGCAGTTCCGCAGAACAAGGAGCGCAGAGTTTCCGAGTTGCCAACGTAAAAGAGGCTGCTATAGTGTTTTGGTTTAAGAAGTTAGAGTTAGGAGAATTGGGGGTAAATTAGCCGTAAGAAAGTATTTAAATGAGCGTTTGTTTTTAATAGTTGAAATGGCAGATGAACAGCAAAAAGGGCTTATTTTCTTCCAGGGAAAGCAAATTAGGCGAACTTGGCTTAATGAGGAATGGTGGTTCTCGGTAGTTGACATAGTTGGTGCTTTAACACAAACGGATAGGGCGAGAAAGTATTGGTCTGACTTAAAAACCAAGCTTCAAGAGGAAGGTTTTGAAGTGTCCGAAAAAATCGGACAGTTGAAATTGGCGGCAGAAGATGGCAAATTAAGGTTTACAGATTGCGCCACTACTAAAAATATGTTTCGGATTGTTCAGTCTATTCCATCCCCTAAAGCGGAACCGTTTAAGCAATGGTTGGCTCAAGTTGGTTATGATAGGGTTCAAGAAATCCAAAATCCAGAACTGGCTCAGAAACGCATGAAAGAGATATATAAAGCAAAGGGGTATTCTGATGACTGGATTGAGAAACGAGTGAGAGGTATAGCCGTAAGGGATGAACTTACTGATGAATGGAAGAAAAGAGGTTTGCTGGAAGAAAGAGAGTATGCAATTCTTACAGCAGAGATATCAAAAGCCACTTTTGGTATGACGCCGAGCGAATATAAGCAATTCAAGGGGCTAAAAAGAGAGAATCTGCGAGACCACATGAATGATTTGGAATTAATCTTTACTATGCTTGGTGAAGCCTCCACTACTAGAATTGCAAGAGATAAAGATGCTTTTGGTTTTCTTGAGAATAAAGAGGCGGCAAAGAAAGGAGGAATAGTCGCAGGAGTAGCTAGGAGAGAATTGGAACAGCAAAGTGTCCAAAAAGTATCAACTCCTGATAACTATCTTGCTGAACCTGAAAAGAAGAGAAAGAAGCAGATTGATGATAGAAATAATCAGATAAAGTTATCGTGAGAACGGCTCTTGTTAAAACATGGTATAGAGAGTTTTGACAAATAAGGTGATCATTCAAAACTCTTTATGTCTTCAGCGCTTTCTTGATCGCAGCCTTGTCAAAGCCGACGATGATCTGCCCGCCGATGTCCAGGACGGGAACTCCCATCTGGCCGGACTTTTCCACCAGCTCGTCTGCCGCGGCAGGATTGTCTGCAACATTGATGTCCTCATACTTGACGTTATTCTCTCTCAAGAACTCTTTTGCCTTCACACAGTACGGGCAGGTCGGAGTGGAGTACACCTTGACGCTTCGTGGTGATGGCATATGCCGTCCCTCTTATCTCGTTTATACTCTTTATGTCTTATCATGCTGTATCTTACTGTATTATTCTGTATCTTTATGCTTATTCACGAAAGCTTGGCTTATTCATCAGAGGAATCGTCATCACCCTCTTCCTCATAATCACCATCCCCATCGTCAAAGTCATCTTCTTCCTCTTCTTCATCGTGTCGGCAGCTCTTCATTGACGTCCCTCCATTGTCATTTTTTGTCCTTTTTTGATTGTGGTACGGGATGAAGTGTAGCATCAGATGGGATGGTATGCGATCGTGTCACTCGGACTCTCGCTCATCCATCGAATGGCCTGTCTCGTCATACTCTTCACCAGACTGGTCTGCACGCTTCCCTTCACTGTCGTACTCTCCCTCGCTGGACTCATCCTGGAAGTACTCCTGGAGCTCATAGGTCCCGCCGCAGTCGCACTTCCTGCCGGCAGCCATTTCGTTCGCTTCTGCTCCGCATTCACTGCAGACAGCCCGATGGACTTTTTCTTCCATCCGCCGCAAGAAAGGGTTATCGTTTATATATTTTGCCGTTTTTGTCAGATGAAAAAAGATGTTCTCCAGGCTTATTTATGTATTTATTCCACTGCTTTGATATCCAGCACTTTCGTATCTGGATGGAAGGCGTACCACGCAAACCAGTAGCTGTCGAATGAATGAAGGAGGTTATTCTCGGTTATTTCACCTTGATAGGCGCGCACGGTCCCAAGGTCCTGGAGGTACATTAGGTTCACGGGGATGCCGTTGTAATCCAGATGGAGCTGGTTCATCAGCTTCATCTCTTCTTTCGGAACAGCAAGGTATGCCCCGTTCACGTCTATTCCCGTCACCACTTTTTTAAGAGGGTACAGTGTGCTGATGGCGACGACAGGGAGCAACAGCTCGCCGCTCTCTTGGTACTGCCCGTACTGTTCCGACGAATCTTTTGCGTAGGGTAGAGTATAAGGAACTTGGGATCCGCTTTCTGGTGAAAGAACGGTAGTTTCGGGGTGAACTGCACGCCACTGCGCCCATGTCGTCTCTTCAACCAGATACGGTTTGAGCTGTTTTCCTTTTGCCGGCCCGTTGATCGCCATGCCAAGCATCTGCGGGATCTCGCTTCCTGTTTTTCGATCTATGAGGACGATGTTATCGTTATACAATTTTTCAGACACGCCAAGCTCGCGCCCCTGATAGGCGATAGCGCTGTTGGTCAGCGGGCTGTAGGTGATGCTGAAGCGCTTGCCGCCTTCCTTGTCATTCACCACGTTTGCCCATGACAGGATATATTTGGGATATGCCTTCGCTTTTCCGCCGACAACCACTCCAAAGATGGGCTTGTCCGGAACAAGATACGCATCTGCTGCCTCTGCAGAAACATAGATAGGATTATTAATCGTGTAGTCTGGAGGGGAAATAGTGCTTCTCATGGGGCGGAGATCGACAAGGTGGCTGCTGATAAATTCCGCGTTTCTTGATAAGTTGTTGGCGATCATCTCTTTCGCCAGGTCAAGATGGAGAACTTTTCTATTTTGTTCCGGCCCGGAAGTGAGCGCAAGCCCGACAAGCAAGAAAGACAAGATCACGGTTCCGGCCAGCGCCAGATAATGAGTATGCTCCTTCCCAAGCTTGCGAAGGGCTGGGGGAAGCAACGTAATAGAATCACGTTTGGGGATGGTCTTTTGCTGCCCCCTCACGCTGCCGCTCAAATCGAAGCGCGGACTGGCCCCCTGCCTTAAATTTTCCAGGAACTTCAGAATGTGTCTTTAAGAGGGGAATAATCGATTTTCCTCGAAGAAGGGCGATCCTCGCATCACGCCGGTCCATGACTACAAGGCCGTATGTTTCCTTGATTTCGCACATGTCCCGGATAATGTCAAGCACAAATTCTTTATCGCACCGATACATTCGAGTATTAACTGGAATTGGCGGCTCAAGGCTCCATACTTGGACGTCGCTTTGCCCTTCGCGCTCTGCAACATTGCCGGAAAATACCACTAAGCCATTCAGCGGAGTTTTTTTGAAAAGTATCCGGATGAAGCT
>JACPCA010000039.1 GCA_016180035.1 Candidatus Woesearchaeota archaeon | reverse complement strand
AGCAAACGAAGTAATGATGAGCCTCATAACCACATGGAAACAACAAAACAAAAACCCATTCATCGAGCTTAAAGCACTCCTCTAAGCTTTCCACATACTTTTCAGCGAAATATTTATAAATCCCCTCTTTTCTTTCGGCACCATCAACTAAACTAATGCCTGAATAACAGACTAATAAACAGATAGCTCCGTGGGGGTACACGCCGTGTTAGCATACGTTTTTGGAATCAGCCTGGTAGCAATACTCTTTGCCGCATATCTTGCATGGTACGTCCTCAAGCAGGACACTGGCACGGAAAAGATGAGAGTCATTTCCGACGCCATCAGAGAGGGCGCAGAGGCCTTTCTCAAGCGGCAGTATAAGACTATCGTCATCTTCACCATCATTCTTGCCGTCATCATCTTCGCCATCTACGCGTATCTTGGAAAGTGGGACTACGCCGCTAAGACCGCCATCGCGTTCCTCATCGGCGCATTCTGCTCTGCCTTGTCCGGCATTGTCGGCATGCTGATCTCGGTGCGCACGAATATCCGCACGGCATCGGCTGCCATGACATCCACGGCGCAGGCGCTGAAGATCGCCATGCGCGGCGGCGCGGTATCCGGTGTTCTCGTCGTTGCCATGAGCCTGATCGGCGTGGCCGGCCTGTTCTATCTCTTCGGCGCAGATCCCAAGACCACTCCGTTCATGCTCGTCGGGTTTGGGTTCGGAGCAAGCTTTGTCGCGCTGTTCGCCCAGCTTGGCGGCGGAATCTACACCAAGGCAGCGGACGTCGGAGCTGACCTTGTCGGAAAAGTCGAAGCAGGCATTCCTGAAGACGACCCGAGAAATCCTGCCGTGATCGCAGACCTTGTCGGCGACAATGTCGGCGACTGCGCAGGAAGGGGAGCTGACCTGTTCGAGTCAACAGCAGCAGAGAACATCGGCGCCATGATCCTGGGCGTGGCCTTGTTTCCTGTCTTTGGCATCAACGGCGTGCTCTTCCCCCTTGTTGCGCGAGCCTTCGGGCTTATCGCTTCCATGATCGGCATCATGTGCGTCCATGGAAAAGAAAATGAGGACCCCATGAACGCCCTGAACCGCGGCTATTACGTGACATCTATCCTCGCCGCTGCCGGATTCTACTTTGCAACCATGATCATGCTGAAGAACATCTGGTTCTTCTATGCCGGCCTGGTCGGGATTGCCACAAGCATCGCGTTCGTGTTCATCACGCAGTATTACACCGAGTACAAGTACCGGCCGGTCAAAGAGATTGCGGAAGCTTCCAAGACAGGAGCTGCGACCAACGTCATTGCCGGCCTTGCTGTCGGCCTTGAATGCACCGGCATGCCGGTCATCGTGATATCCTTCGCCTTATTTTTCTCTTATGCGATGGGAATCTGGTCTGGCGTCCCTCATGGCGGATTGTATGGAACAGCTATCGCCACGATGGGCATGCTTGCCACGGCAGCATACATCCTTGCGATGGACACGTTCGGCCCGATCACGGATAATGCCGGCGGCATCGTGGAAATGTCCAAGGCGCCTGCTGCGATCCGAAAGAAAACAGACCGGCTTGATGCGGTTGGGAATACGACCAAGGCGCTCACCAAGGGATATGCAATCGGCTCTGCAGCGCTTGCCGCATTCCTCCTGTTTTCCGCGTACCTTGACGAGGTTTCCCACCTGACAGGAAAAGCGTTCGCGATCGTTGACCTTGCCAAGATCGAAGTCTTCATCGGCGGGCTGCTCGGCGGCATGCTGGTGCTCGTGTTCAGCGCCTTTGCCATCCGCGCTGTCGGAAAGACAGCATCGTACATCATCCAGGAAGTGCGGCGGCAGTTCAAGAACAAGGGGATCATGAAGGGAACAGTAAAGCCGGACTATGCTGCCTGCGTGGACATCACCACCAAAGGCGCCTTGAAGACGATGATCCTTCCCGGCGTGCTTGCCATCGGCTTCCCCATCGTTGTCGGCCTGCTCCTTCGCGCTGAAGCGCTGGCTGCCTTCCTCATGGTCGGAACGATCGTCGGCGTCCTCATGGCGACCTTCCTTAACAATGCCGGCGGGGCATGGGACAACGCCAAGAAATACATCGAGATGGGCGTGTACGGCGGCAAGGGAAGCGAGGCGCACAAGGCAGCAGTTGCTGGCGATACCGTCGGCGATCCCTGCAAGGACTGCGCCGGCCCTGCCATCCACGTGCTGATCAAGATGTTAGCGACGATTACGCTGGTATTAGCGCCGCTGTTCTTGTGATGATCCTGCACCAGCCGCCATCATTTTTTATTTTCATTTTTTAGGTTCTTTTGGTAGAGATCCAGCGCCACTAAAATCCAAAACTATTTATACCTCATTCCTTTTTCACGTTCCATGGCAGAAAAGACAGAAAAAACGCCCTCCGCCCACGGCAGGCCAGGAGCCCCGGTCTGTGAAGGATGCCTGAATTGGGAGCGCTTCGGCAAGAGCTGCTGGGTGTACTGGGATGACAAAAAGATCTGCACGCAATACCTTGATGCCACCGGAAAAAACCCGAGCGGGTATAAGAAGGTTGACTCCTTTTTTACGTTTGACAGCTTGTAGCTATCTGCACAGCCATCATCTTCCTCCGGCCATAGCATAATTCTCCATGTTTCTGCTGATGATTCCCTCCAGCCGCCCTCCACAAAAAGTGCACACGAGCGAGCTTCACCCGATAGACCAGAAGTTCACGCTCGGCCAGAAGGTGATCCTGTCGCAGAAGAAAGAGTTTTTCGGGAAGAGCCCTACCATCTTTGTCGGGAGGTACGGCTACCCCTCGGTCAACGTCGGCCTTCTTGGTGTGGAAGAGTATTATCACCATGACGACCCGCTGCACTGGAGCAGGGAGAAGTATGGCATCCAGCCCATTCTTGACCTGCGCTCGACGCTGGTGAACTCCTCATTTCAGGCATCTGTCAAGGATTTCAAGAACAAGTTTCTGGAATTGAGCCAGGAAATTGCCATGGCATCAAGGCCAGCCGACGTGGAGATCAGCCTGCAGAAAGAGCCGTCCTTTTCGCTTCCCGACTCTGTCACCACGTCTGCGTTTCATCTTCCCCACGGGCCCCGCGTCGGGCTGAAGAAAGCGCGGATCACGGAAAATCCACATATCCCGACAAAGGTGGACAAGGTCGTGTCAGACATCGACCTCAAGGCAGGCAGCGCTCTTCAGCTCTTGTCCAGCCAGTTTGACGAGCATTATCTGACGAAGCTCCTTTCTGTCGGCAATCTCGGCGTCAAGACCGAGCGGAAGCTTGTGCCGACGCGCTGGGCGATCACGGCAGTTGATGATACGCTCGGCAAGCAGCTCATCAGCAAGGTGAAGCAGCGCCCAGAGATGCCATTCACCGCGTTTTTTGGCAGCCACCTCGGAAACTATTATCTCATCCTGTTCTTTCCAGGAGTGTGGAGCTATGAGCTGTTCGAGACCAGCATCGACCCCAGCAAGTTTGGGATGTATTCTACGGACCATGAAGAATATGGCGGGAGAACATCGTATGCGGAGAACACTGTCGGTGGCTACTATGCTGCACGGCTGTCGGTCCTGGAGGGCTTGACCAGCATGAAGAGGCAGGGAACGTGCCTGTGCCTGCGGTTCATCACGTCCGACTACTGGGCGCCGCTTGGCGTGTGGGTTGTCCGCGAGGCAGCGAGGAATGCCATGCAGTCAGCGCCGATCGAGTTTGCGGACAAAGATCTGATGCTGACGTACGCCCGGCATCTCGTGCGAAGAAAGTTCGGATACGATCTTGACGTGCTCCTGAGGGAGAGCAAGCTCTTGACGGCGATGAGGGTGCAGAAGAGATTGGGATCGTTTTTCCAGCAAAGCCCCTGACTCTTGTTTTGCATTTTACTATTGAAAAGAGTTTTTCAAAGCTTCATATTCTGTTTTTAATCTGGTATGTACGTTAGCAAGTGGAAGGTGGTGAAGCAAAAATAATCAATATCGTCAACCTCCTCTTTGAATCTTGCTGTTATCTCATCGATGATGGCCAGTAATTCCTGCAGGTCTGCAACGATAACTTCAATCTCGAAATCAGCTCCGCCTATGGCCTTGTTGACCTGGTAAATATGTTTATGCTGCTTGCAAAATTCAGTGAGCTGCATATTTTTTTTGGTGGAGAGAAGCCCTATGTCAATCCGATAGGACTGATATCCTATTTTTGTCAAGTCAATGCCGATCTTATACCCGCAGATTATCTTCTTTTTCTCCAGTTTCTTGATTCTTGCACGAACAGTATCAGCGGTCACTCCGAGCTTTCGCGCAATCTCCAGTGACGATTTTCTTACATTTGGGGCATATTCTAAGATGAGGTTCCAGTCCAGCTCATCAAAGCTGACAGGGGTTCCTTCTCCGTATGTTCTCGTCACAATATCTTCTTTGCTGTCTAAATCCTTGCCATCTAAAAAAAATGTCCGATTAAAGTTGTAGATCGGAGCATATACTGCAATGACATAATTTTTTATCCTATCTTTCCATTCAAGCATGATGCCGTCCCAAATCTTATGGAACTCAACAATTGTTTTCACGCCAAGAAATAACGCAAAATCCCATTTCCCGCTCATGGAGGTTATCGCCCACACTTGGGCATATTTTTCTTTCACGAATCCGGCAAAGGCTGTCCTGTCCTGTTTTGTCATCTGCCTCATTTTGAAGTAGACTCGAAAGGAGAAGAAGCCCAGCTTTGCCATATCGACAATGGCGGTGGAGTTTGTAATCACCCCATCCTCTTTCAGCCGCTGCATACGATAGAGCACGAACTGCTTTGATTTTCTCAGCCTTTTTGCCAGAAGATTGACCTGGAGATTCGACTGTTTATCAAGTTCGTACAGGAGGCGTCGGTCGTATATGTCTAATTTTAGCATATTTTTTATTATTACTAATTTATATTTAAATATTTCGTTTTTGTAAAACTTTTTAATAAGCATTTTTATTAGTTTGCTTGCCTTCTTGTATTGGTAAGGAGCTGTGGGAACAATGGCCATAACCACAGTTGAACTTCATCGATAAAGGCATCGATAAAGGATACAAAATGACGACTCAACGGCAACACCATATTCGGTGCGGACTAGAACACCTCTTGAAGGGACTATTTGAGGTAGATAGTTCTTCTCCTCAAGAGCATCTTCTGGACACCCATGTTTCCACAGAAAAAGATTCCACCACCCTCACTCTCCACCTCTCCCCCGATATAGTATGGCAGTATACGTTTAGAAAACATGTTCGCGGACAAGAGATTTTCTGGCTGGAATATGCATTACCATATCACAGGTCTATACCGTCGCTACGAACAATGCTTGGAGGAAAGGTTAACGATGGTAATGATTTTAGTGTCCAACGAGCAGAAGCGCTTTATCTTAACCCGCAGGGAACAGTGCGTGATGTTCAGTTCGGAGGACATCTGGAGGCAGCCCTTCCTGTTCTCCAAGATGCTTTTCAGAGGTATGTACCGTGGTTATCAACAGTGCAAAGGCCAGAAAACACTACTGTCCAAAGAGCAGAAAGCACTACTCAAAAACGTAAATGCATCTACGAAAATGATGAACACTATTTTGTCCATCTTGGGGTGGAAGATGGAGCGACAGTTAAAGGGATGAGACGGGTTTACTGGAGCAAGAAGCTCCTCAGCGATACGAAAAATAACACTCATCTGCCAAGAAGACAGTGGCAGAAGCATACCAGAACAGGACAGTGGGTAATACCCCGCCTGTGTGATTATGGCGCCACTATCTCTTTCTTGTATCAACATCGTGATCATCCCGACCAGGAGCAGCAAGGGCTTATCCATGAACTGGCTATGGTGCTGGCAGAGGATATCTGGAAGCGTAATATGCTGACGAGCACGACTCTTCGATATAATCCGACAACTGGTAGCTCCATTCGGCATACTCCAGAGAGTGAGGGACACCACATCACCAAGCAGGATTTTGCTTTATTGGCGGGAGACAAGGGAGATAATTATGACCCCTGTTTACAGATGAAGAGGCTCTCCTATTTCAGCGCTGATATTTTCGGCGAAGAGCTGTCCGAAGGCTGTCTCCAGCCGCAGCGGCACAAACTCTCCTCTGGTTCCATGCGCAGAATAGCCGACATCCCTATCATCAATATTTGGGGCTTAAAGATCATCTTGCCGGGAGAACCCGAAAGAGTCAAGCGCTCAGAGAAATGGTTCCAAGCGGAATGAGGATAGTGCTTCCCCACCTCAATGAGGGTATCCTTCAAACGCCACCAGGAACGTACCCTGTAGTCCTCTCCGAATCAAACATCTATCTCCGGGAAGAGACGTACTATCATTGTCAGGCAGATGGCACCCGCAATCTCTGTTCTGTACGAGGAGTACACTATTGAGCAGGTACCTATTTCCATCACCTTTAAATTATAGCTGCCTTCCTGCCATCCCATGACACGATATGCCATCCTTGCCAATCCCGTTGCAGGGGGGACATCCATAGAGGAAAAGCTGAGGATGCTGCGCCGCCCTTCTAAACTGCTGGGCTGTGATGTGTACGGCCTTGCCACCTGCTCGGCAGCAGAGTTTCAGGACGCTGCAAGAGATCTTGCTGGCAGCGGCGCCATTGACGTTCTTGTAGTGGCTGGCGGCGATGCCAGCCTTGACGATGCCATAAACGCTGTTGGAACAAGCGTCACGCTGGGCTTTCTTCCGTTTGGGTCAGGAAACGGGTTTGCGTATGCCGCAGGGCTTTCTGAAGATCCTGGAGATGCCGCTGCCCAGATTCTCGCAGGGTCTGATCATCCTGTTGACCTAGTGAGGTATAACGATGCACGATACGGATTTTTTGCAGGCATCGGCGTGGAGCCGGAAGTGATTATTGACCGCAGCCTTCGCCTTGCGAAAGAAAAGCCGCTGCTCACGCTTGTTGACGCGGACCGCCAATTCACCAGCCTGATTGACCCTGCAGACAGCATCAGCAAGCCAGCAGAAGGCTTTCTGGCGTATCTCTGCGCTGCGCTTTCTGTCGGGCTTGACGGCTATCAGCCCATCCAAGCCACGCTCCATGTGGACGGCATCCCCCACCTGCACCAGAACGTCCTGTCCATGGTGATCGGCACGCACCCCTACTACGGCTATGGGCTAAGAGCGAACCGGCACGCCAGCCTTGACAGCGGTCTCCTGCATGCCTCGACAACGTATGATGCTGCCACCAAGCTTCTGCGAATTCCGAAAGGCCTTCTTTGCGCTGCGCAGGGATTCCTGCTTGACGGAAACAGGATCTGTTCAGCTCAAGCAGGCAGAGAGATGATCCTAAGAACCGAACGCCCTGCTGCGCTTCAGATGGGCGGGGATTATCACGAAACAGGGACCGAATTTCATTTCTGTGTGGAGAGAGGGGCGATTATGAGGTATTAAGAACATAGGAAGCAAGAACTGACTCCATTTTTTATTCTACACCGCCACGATGTATAATGCTGAAACAGGGCAGGCAATGCAGGAACATCAGGCGCCAGCCTTCTCCGTGCATTCTGGCGAGCAGAAATAGGTCTCATTCTCTTCTTCATGGTCTCCAAAGTACAAGAACTCCTTGTCACAGGTTTCACATTTTACAATCTTCTGGAGGAGAAAATTCATGGGCTTCACCGATCAGTTTCTTATGGAAAGCGCACGATAGCAAACACACTGTAGAGTTGAATGAATAATTGAAGATATCCTTCTATATAAATATGACGGATAATTTCCAGAATACCCCGGATCATACCGGATACAATTCTCGGATCTGCTCCACTGCCATGAAGATGCTCTCGACCTTCCCAGCCGCAGTCAGGTTGGATGCTCTCGTCACGATATCTCGGTATGAACTGCTTGGGTCAGCAATCAATGCCTGAAGCAGCTCATCTGGCTCTGGTATTTCTCCCCTTCCAGAAGCTGTTCCTTTGGTTTTCTGCTGGCGTTCCGCCGCTGCTGTCTTCAAGTAATCTGGAAGCCCTCTCATAACAACATATTGGAGAAACTGCCGGTCAAATGGCGTCTGCCGAGGTATATCTTGGCTTCCATTCCTGACCTGTGGAAAAATATCAGATTTTAGGTGAACATCTAGCGCCTGATATACTGCCCACGCCCAGAAGGCGTCCCGATCCTGGCCTGTCGTGGCAGCGTGCTGTAAGGCGCCATAGACTTGGCTGACTTGAAATTCTAAGCTCTCCACCTGGTGCTTGACTATTTCCTGGGCCATACGGTGAGGAACAGCCCATCCTATAAAAGCCTTTCTCCAAATATTTATATACCCTCCCTGTTCAAGTGCATTGATGCAAGACCTTATCTCCTGTACTGTCTCCGATCAGAAAACCATCGCTGCCATCGAACTCACCAGCAGATGCAATGCGTACTGTGATTTTTGCGTGTCGTGGAACGACAAGGTGGAGAAATCGCTGGACGACGTGAAAAGCATCATCAGCCAGCTTCCGGACACGATCGCCACTGTTGTCTTTGTCGGCGGCGAGGTGCTGGTCTGGGACGGCCTTTTTTCTGCCTTGTCCTATGCGAAACAGCGCGGCTATCGCACAAAGATTCACACCAATGGCCTGCTTCTTCCAACTATTTCTGACGAGAAGCTTGCCTTTGTGGATGTGGTGAACCTCCCTCTCGATGCCGTCAGCGAAGAATATCAGTTGAGGAAGCGCCAGCCGCTGGAGCTTCTCCGAAAGAATCTTGGCCGGCTCATGCAGCTCAACAAGGGCGTCTCTATCACGACTGTTGTCACCCGGCAGAACCTCCACCTTCTTGGCGGCGTACACGAATTTCTTTCTGCATATCCAATCCAAAGCTGGAAGCTGTTCAAGTTCACGCCGCACGGGCTGGGACAGGAGAATGGGCATTATCTTTCGGTGAGCGATGAGGAGTTTGAGTATGCAACAGGTGGCTTGCGCTTGCCAACAGGAAAGGTGTACAGGATTAAAGATTTTTTTGGGATGAAGGGATCCCTATTTTTCTAATCTTCAGTATGCCTTCATCATGTCTATCTTTACCATATCTTCATTACCTATTCTTCTCCATCTCCTCCAAGAACCGCTTTGCCGTCTTGACAACATTCTCAGGCTGCACTTTCCATGCCTCGCACACTGCTGCAAGAATGTCTTTCTCGTGCCCGTCGAAGGTGTCTGCTGATGTCAGCCGCATGTCCTCCAATACTTTCTTTTTCTTCACCACGGCCTTCCACTTCTCGAACAGCTCTTCTGCTCGTGCGGGAAGCTGGTGGATGGCGCATCCCAGCAGCTGGGCTGTCTCGCTGAGAACAGCGTGCTCCATGTTTTCTTCCTGGCTTGCTGCTGCTCCAGCAACAAAGGTGATTCGAACAACGCCGTCCTGGATCTTGCTGCTCTTAATGATCTTGATCTTTTCTGCTTCGCCGGTGCTGTGCAGATGCGTTCCGCCGCAGCATTCCACATCCACCTCAGGGATCTCGACGATGCGCAGATCCTTGCCCGGCACTGCGCCGCCTTGATAGATCGCCATGCCATACTTCTTTTCAGCGGCATCTCGCGGCATGAATCGGAGGCTCATCGGGATGTTTTCCTTGACGATCTTGTTCGCCTCTTCTTCGATCCTGTGCAGCTGATCGTCCGTGATGGATTCATAATGCGTCACGTCAATATGCGCCTTTTCGACGGTCTTTTTCGCCCCAGCCTGGTTGGCATGCGGCCCAAGCACGCGGCGTGCAGCAGCATTGATGATGTGCGTTGCCGTGTGGTGCTGGGCGAGCTGCTTCCTTCGCTTGAAATCTACTTTCCCTTCAACAGCATCACCGGCCTTGAGCGCGCCAGCATCCTTTTCTTCCAGAACATGGACGATATGGCTGCCCTGCTTGAAGACGTCAACGACGCCAACGACACCAACGGCAGCTGCCATCTTTTCGTTCTTTCCATTCACGGCGGTGAGCGTTCCAATATCATGGAGCTGGCCTCCGGACGTAGGGTAGAACAGCGTCTGGTCAAGCAAGACAAACCTCCCAATAACCTTGACGACGCTCGCTTTGAAATCCGTTTCCTTCCAGCTCTTGTAGTACAATGCCTTGGTTTCCGGCACGCCGTACAAGTCCAGCTTCTCGTCGCGCACCGTGGCATGCTCCTGCACGGTCTTGTCATGGAGCACGGCAACGCTGGCGTAGAAGTCATCAGGGATCTGGACTTTTCTGCCGAGCGCCTCTGCTTCCTGCTTGACCAGCTCCGGCGGGATGCCGTCAGAATCGTACAATCGCAGGAGCGTCTTTTCGTCGATGTCTTTCTTGATGATGCTGGAGAGAAGAGATTTTGTCTTCTGCTTGGTGTTCGCGTACTTGTTCTGCTCGACGTCAAGGATGGTGTGCGCATTGGCGAGATTCTTGCGGAGCTCGGGAAAGAGCTGGCGAAGATAGTCGGCGTGCCATTCCATGACTGCCTTCAGGTCAATGTCCCAGCGGTATTTGTCGATAAAGCTCAGGGAGCGGCGCATGATGACGCGGAGATTATACCCGCCGCCGACATTGGACGGAAGCGCGCCGTCAGCAAACGCCACCAGCAGCGACCTGGAATGCTCTGCAATAGAAAACATCGCTGCCATGGGGAGGATGCCTTCTTTCAGCTCTTTCGCACTCGTGCCAAGCTTGGCAGCTACGGATTGCCATGCCTTGTCAACATTTTCCACTTCATCGATGTTCAGGTAGGAAGAGTAGGGGAGAAACCTGTTGACGAGCTCCTTGTCGATCTTGATGCCTGTGGCATTGAACAGTTTCTTGCAGACCGTTGGAAAGGTCGTCTCGTAGCTGGTGGCAGTCCCTTTCGTGAACCAGGCATTCCGCTCATGCCCCATGCCCATGTCCAGCACTTTTATCGGAAGCTCGCGGCTGCCTGCCGGCGTGCGCTCATACATCATATAGACTTGATTGCCCAGCTCGAGGCCGCGGGAAAAGAATTCCATACAGGGCCCGAAATTTCCACCGCCAGCCCATGCATCTTCATGATACGTTATTTCATGGTTGGGCAGGCCAAGGCCCTTCGCGAGCCAGGTGTGGATGTCGCGGAAGTACTTGCCCTGGTCCCATTGCTCTGGCGGCATGAAGGCGTGCTGCCCGATCATGACGAACCCGGTATAATGCGCGCCGGTGATGCCGACATTGTCGATGTCATTGAATCGGAGGCAGAATTGGGGAACGACAAGCGGGTTTGCCGGCGGCTTGACTTCTCCTGACACGACGTACGGCTGGAAGTCATAGATGGATGCCTGCACGAAGTCCGTGTCCGTCCGCCATCGTGCTGCGACAGGATACCTATCGATAGGGGTGTAGCCGAGCTTGCGGAACAGCTTGGAGAATTCCTGCCAGCATTCGATATAGTCCATCTTGTTCTTGGCCGGTGTTCCGTCAAAAAAGCGGAAGCCGCCGCTGCAGGAAGGGTCTCCGCACACCGCCTGGTTCGTCGTGGTCCAGAAGAACATGCCGCACTGGCATCTCTTGCGCTGGAAGCCCTCTTCTTTCAGGACAGCAGTCGCGTAGTACTTGTCTGGCTGCTTGGAGGCCTGCTGCTTGAAGTCTGCCTTGACCTTCTTATTGTCATCCATGAGCAGGTGAAAGTCCGGAGATGGTTTATATAATTATTGTTCAGGTGGACGTTTGTGTTATCCAAAAACTATTTCCCTACGGTGAGCTATATCAAGGTATGAAACTCACTAAAACTAAACTTTTAGAGACTATAAGGCGTAAAAACGATGG
>JACPCA010000006.1 GCA_016180035.1 Candidatus Woesearchaeota archaeon | reverse complement strand
TTCTCTAATGTGTGTAAGATAAATATCTGATTTACGGGAAGGAAATGTATCTCGTTTACTAAAGATAAGGTTTATATTTTGCACATATGGGTTAGTATCATCCTGTGAAGAATCATTAGT
Organism: Candidatus Woesearchaeota archaeon; assembly: GCA_016180035.1. Taxonomy (GTDB): domain Archaea; phylum Nanobdellota; class Nanobdellia; order Woesearchaeales; family UBA12501; genus JACPCA01. The sequence goes on along the minus strand of JACPCA010000006.1, from coordinate 45,034 downwards.
CCTGTTTACCAAACTCGCTACCGAACAATCCCCATATTCTTCCCACTGCCCTGCACCGGCAATACAGGTTCTTGTTTTTGTTCCTTCTCCATCATACCCGCAACATACTTCCTCAATAGTTCCGTCAACACAAACGTCAGTGTCAATGCATCGGGAGAATTCCCATGTTGTCCAATTACTGCTTCTTTCACTAAGAGCTTCTTCAATAACTGTTTCAAAAGCACTGTACGGCTGTGCACCAGAGATTAGCCTTCTATTAATAAAGAAAGATGGAACGCCAATGACTCCTAATGCTGTGCCATCTGAAAGATCATGATTAATCTCCGGGGTCATACTTCCAGAATCAAGACAGGTATTAAATGTAGTGATGTCTAAACCGATATCTTCTGCATAAGTTCTGAAGGAAACGACTCCCCCACTTACTCCCTCCATATGGAGTTTATTATGCATTTCAAAATATTCCCCTTGTTCACCAGCACATTCTGCTGCTTCCGCTGCTTTTTGAGCATTGGGGTGGATGGAATTAAGTGGAAAATCACGATAGACAAATTTTACTTTTCCAGTATCAATATAATTTGCTTTGATAAACGGCAAGGTCTCGTTAAAGAAACGAACGCCGAATGGAGTCTCGTAATCACTAAATTCAACCATAATAACTGGTGCATCACTTGCTCCTAAAAAGGCATCATCATCCGATAAAGAAGCTTCTCCTGGCCTACTATCAACACACACATCTTCAATTGTTCCTCTTCCATTCAGGCCGCAAGAATCGGGCGTATAGCGATTTTCTCCTATACTGCAAATGTCCGGATCGTCACAAACTCCAACGGTTAATTGCCCTTCATTGCACATTGCCGTTGTTGTTCCTCTTCTATTATAGCCGCAATTTACTGCGGTGATGGTCAAGCCATCTTGGCAAACATCGTCATCCATGCAAGAGCCATCATCAGTAAATCCTCCTTCAACACAAGTTTGTTGCTGAATGCCATCACCATTCAGGCCGCAAACAATAGTTCTTTCTGTACCGTCAAAACACTCATCCGGATCAAAGCATAATCCATAATTACTCCAATCCCCCCACTCCCCCCATTGCCCATTGATGCATGATGTGGTCCTCTCCTGATATTGAACACCTCGACTATTTATCCCGCAAGGAACTTCCTGAAGCTCATAATTGATTTCAGAATCCCTGCAAATGTCTATATCATCACAAATATCTGCCCATAACCTCCCATCAGTGCAGGTTACTGTTGTTCTTCCTCGCCCATTAATTCCGCAAGCAACATCTATGGAAGACTCATCCAAACAGATATCAACGTCAAGGCATTCTCCAGAAGGATCGTACTGCCCGTCAATGCAGGTAAAAATTTCTGTTCCTCTTCCGTTAATGCCGCAAGATCGTGTTTCTGCTGTTCCATCAGTACAGTATGATGGGTCAATGCAGGCTATAATTTCTGCCCAATCTGTCCAGCTTGCCCAAAGGCCATCAGTGCAATCTCTTGATCGCTCCACGATACGGATTCCATCTCCATTAATCCCACAGGTTCGATAGTCTCGCTCAACAGATGACTCAAGGCATTCAGGGATAGGATCGCATACGACGGGATCAGGACAAGACATTATCGGCGGCTCTTCTGTCCCTGCACAAGGGCGTTCAACAAGCTCACCGTCAACACATTCTACCAATTTTGTGCCGGAATCATTGTACCCGCAAGAAACAGTAATAGAATAGCCATCTTTGCAGTTTGGTGGTTCTGATGCTTCTTCGCATGATCCGGCTTGGTTTGGCTCTTCTACCCTACGGAGCTCCTCGTCATTACAGCTTGCTATGCCAATAGCAAGTGCCATACCCGCTACAATACTTACCAGTGTTCTTCTCATTTTTACCACCGAACAGGAAAGGAGTTGCCAAAACTATTTAAGCGTTTCGGTATCTTTTCGGTAATTTTTCAGTAATACTGTTTTAATACCGTAAAATTTCCGGACTTTCGTGGACAAAAAGTTCATTAAGCTTTATGCATGGGTTTTACGAGGCTCTCAGCGCCGTAAAATTTTCAAGTTTTTAGATAAACCGAAGACTCCAACGCTTATCAAAGAAGAGGCAGGGATCAAGGTCAGCAATGTTTCTGACATTCTCCGCTTAATGGAAAAGAATGGCCTTGCCAAGTGCCTCAACCCCAAGGACAAGCTTGGAAGGCTTTACCAGCTGACCAATGCCGGAAACAAGATAAGAAAAGAATTGTATAGCCAATAAATTGCAAAACCGAAAGCTTTAATATCGGTCGAAAGAGTATTGAAAGGGCAAAGGAGGATATTGAATGACCGAAGCAGAATTTTTAGGGGCAAGGCTTGATAAGGATACCATCCGCATGGTAGAAGATACTGCAAAAGAGGAGCGTGTTGATAAAACAAAAGCATTGAAAGAATTAATCAGTATAGGAAGAAAACAATTGCTGCTTCAAAAGAATCTGGTGTTATACCGGCAGGGAAAATGCTCTCTTGACAAGGCTGCAGAAGCTGTTCATATCCCTCTTGTGGAGATGATAGATGAGGCGGCAAAAGTAGGGATTCTCTCAACAGAAACGATAGAAGAATACAGAGAAAGCCTTAAACTGCTGTTGGATAGCGAATGAGAAGATAAGATTGGTTCCATGAATGTTAGAAATTTAGTTGTGGCATTCTTTCTGTTTCAAAACAGTTCCCTTGCACCCATCATCGCATTGCAGTAATAGCAGCGGAGCAAGGATTCACCAGCCCGGATGAATTTTGCCGTGACGTGCTCGTGATGTTCTGGCCGCGTGATGCAGCCGGTGTTCGTGCACATCAAGTAAGGGATGCCTTCGATAATGTCTGGCATATGCAGCTCGATCTTTCGAGACACTTCACCGTTCGTGATCGTGTTGATGCGGGATTTAGGAGATATCGCAGCGACCATGCGCAGCTCGTCGTCGGTGAGCCTCCGATTCTCAATCATCAGCATAGCCTTCAGCTCGTCCCTGTTGCTGCGCCGCCGGACGGTGCCGCCGCGATAGATGTCGCAGCGCTCCTCCACCTTCAGCAGGTCCATCAGCTTTCGCGCTGTTCCTGGAACAAGATGGTCGATCACCGTGCCGCTTCCCTGGATCGGCTTGAGATTCTGCTCGGTCTTCTGCTCTTTCTTGACGACCAATAGATCAGTATAGAACGATGGCGAGCGCTGCTCCACGCCATTGCTCTTTCCGCGAAACTCTGTTCCCATCAGGCCAAAGGACAAGGCCAGCAGCACCAGCCGGAGCGGAAGCCCATTGCCTGCCTGCTGGCGATAGATTGTTTTTGGGCTGGCATCAGCGTCTGGCGTGACTTCCGGATATTCCTTGTTGATCGGCAGAGGATGCATCAGGCCAAAGGTTTCTTTTGCCGCGCTAAGGTGCGCTGCTGTTATCCTGCAGGCATCTTTTGCTTTCTGGTACTCTTCATCATCTGGCATCCGTTCGCGCTGCACGCGTGTCTGGTAGAAGATATCAGAAGCGCCCAGCGTGCCGTACAGAGAGTCGTGCTCGACGTAGTCCACATTGTTCTGCTGGAGAAAGTCAAGGACGCCCTGCGGCATCTTGAGCAGGGGATGGGAAAAGAAGTGGAGGCGCACGTTGGAGAATTTCGAGAGGGCGATGGCAAGCGAGTGGACGGTCCTGCCATACTTCAGGTCGCCGCCCATGCCGATATCAATGCCATCCAGGCGGCCAAGATGCTCGCGGATCGTGAACAGGTCAAGCAAGGTCTGTGTCGGGTGCTCGTTCTTCCCGTCCCCGCCGTTGAAGATGGGGATATCAAGATAGTCCGCAGCGAACCTTGCCGCACCATCGAGCGGGTGGCGCATGATGACAGCATCGCACAGGTAGGCGCGGAACATGTCCAGCGTGTGCTGCAATGATTCTCCCTTCTTGACCGATGTCCCTTCGATGCCGGAAAAGCCCGTAACCTCAACCCCCAGCTTTTTGGCGGCAATCTCAAAGCTGGACCGCGTCCGCGTGCTGTTTTCGTAGAACAGGGAAGCAGCCATCAGGTCCATGCCGTCTGCAAGACGGTAGATGGAGCGGTCTTTTTTGAGAAGCGCAGCTTTGATGATGGCAGTCTTGTCAAGAATGAATTCTATCTCCTCCCGCGTCAGCGAGTGGATGTCCGTAAAGCTTCTGTTGCGAAAGGCCACGCTAAAAAAGGAAAGATGCCTGCCGCTATTTATGAAGATTGTGGTGGTGGGGTATCGGTTATAAAAGCAGGGTTAGGCATATAAATAACGCTTCTTTTCACCCCCAGATGAACGATAAACTCTTTGAGTGGACGACACTGGAGACTATGGTCCTTGACAAGCCAAAGCCAGTGATGAGCCTTGCCGAACTCCGCCAGCAGGCGCGCCAAGCCTTTGAGCAGGATAGGGCTGCCGCCGCTCCCTTCTTGAGAAGATCCACCGACTTCCTCTATTTTCCGGCTCAGTTTAATATGGGAATGCATCGGCTGTTTCCGCTTCCTCCAGATTCTGAGGTTGAAAAAATAGAAGGGTTAAAGCCGTTTCCAATAGTTTGCGGAACAGAACAGCCAGGTTGGCATTACGACCCGTATCGTTTGGCGGCACCAGAGGAAGAAGCCATGGCCGTGTGGAAAGAACAGCTTTCACCGGATCAGTGGGAACTTCTTCAAGAACACTACAGAGAAATGCACATCTTCGACATGGTTGGAGGGGTGGTATTCTCCATCAGCGATGGACGGGGGATTGGCGAAAGGACGATACTGCCTGCAAAGGCAGGAACGCTAACCCTCAATACCAAGTCGTGTGACGGAGAACAGCGGCTAAAGGATGGCGATATCATTGGAACAGCTTGTACCCTTGCAGTGTATTTCCAAGAAGATAGGTACAAAAGAGATGGCCAACCAGAGACAGCTGTTCCTGGTGGAGCTGATGACCCTTTGATTATTCATCCCCGGCGAAGGGTTCGACAGCCTTATACGACAGAGAGACAACAGCAGCGAACTCTGCGTTTGATGAACTGGAGATCTGATGAGCGGCGTGATCGTACTATGATCAGTGGAAACACCATGGCTCTTGACGGCGCTGTTTATACAAATGTTTTAGAGATCGGGGAGGGAGTAATGGGCCGCGTTTACTGCGCAGTATCCCCTGCAGGCAGTCCTGTAGCTATTAAGAAAGCACGTACCTCGACAGGCTATAGTTCTGATGTTATCAAGAAGGAAGCAGCTATCCTGCTGGCCTTAGCTGCAGAGTATGACAAGGCTCGTACAACCGGCCATGTCCCTTTTCCTCCAGCGCCGTTTGCTGCAGCAAAACCTTATTTTCCGATGGTCCATTCTTCTGGAGAGGGATATATCGTTTTTGATATGCTGGATGCTGATTTTGGAGAGACGTTTGGCCTCGACTTTATTCTTTCAGAGCCTTCTCCGCGCCGGTATATCGTCCCTGCACACATCGCTCACTTTGTAGCGCTCAACCACGCGGCCGGCATTGTCATCTCTGATTCTATGCTAGACAACAAAGGGGTAGGAGTTGCTATCGAAAGCGAAGGCCGTGGGCCAGTCCAAACCTACTGCCTGGACTATGGCGGGTATGCACGGGTAGGAGATCCGTTGCTCCATGGAGCGGTCACATCGCAAAATATCACGTATCACCATGAACAGAATCGGCGGCAGCTTCTTGCCCGCTTGCTTGGCTGGCTCAGCATGACTAAAAAAGATTTGACAGCATCATCAAGGGACTATCCAAGCCCGGACATCGATAACCACACCGCGCCGTTGATCATCCAGAATCTTGCCTATCGCGCGTTCTTTGAAGGGGATGTGCCAGGCATCCAAGAGATCTGCGGCGCCATGTACGGCCTTCTTCAGGGCAGCGAGCCATCGCATGAGCTGCACCGCTGGCCGGAACGATGGAAATTGGAAGATCTTGAAAAGTTGGATAGGGAACGCGCGTCTGGAACGATGAGATAGCGATATTGCCAAGACAAGAATATCACCTCGGCGTCACCAGCGCTACCGTATGCCGCAGCCAATCAACACTGCTCTCGCTCTCAAATTCAAGCCGGATTGCTGGTATTCCATCCCAGAGAAGCCTTCGTTCCAGTTCTGATGGATCAACACGATATTGCCACTCTCTCAATTCAGCTGTTCCTTTGATGGATGGCTCATGGATAATATGCATGGCAAGGCCGCCGCGAACTAAGGTATCATGCGCGTTACCGATTGCCAGAACCTGCTCTTCCGGCGTTAGAAATTTCATCAATTCATGGCTGAAGACAAGATCATATTCTTTTCTTGGAAATGGCCGAGTGACATCATGCTCTATGACAGTTGGGCCTCTGCCAAGATGTTCTGCATCAATGTCGTACGTCGTTACGCTTGCATTTCCCAACTCTGCATTGAATATTCGATGGTGTATTGAAAGATAACGCTTATCCGAAGCTCCAAGGACAAGAACATTTCTCCTTTGAGAAGAAGGGAGCCAACGCTGAGTATAGCCAGTAGCTTCATCAAGAACATGCGCAACAATCGATCTTTTTGTCTGCTCCATGTTTGCCACCCATTCTTGTGGCTGACTGGCATACTCTGCGTAATGGGCTTCGAGTATGTTCTTGTCAATCATCGGTCGTACCTCTCTGCCTTGTCATACGCGATGATGACCAGATTCTTGTCAGCAACTTTCTCCGCAAGCCGTAACGCAACAGCTATTCCAGCCCTGCCAGTCTTTCCAAGATCCTTGTGCCCCATGAACTGAACATCCCAGTGAGGCAGGGATACTGTATCATCTCTCCCAGTTGACGCATGATAATGCCGGTCGATCTCTGCATCGCTGACAAGAGCAACATCGTCGATTATTCCTTGTGTAATCGCATTTCTGATGTGAGGAAAGTCAATGCCTGGATAGCTTGTTCCTCGGAGCTTGTGGCGCGGCAAAGTTCCAGGCTTGATGCCGTATCTTCTCTCGTAATCTCCTGGACATTTCTGGTCGTAAGCAACAGCTGATTGGAACGATTCGAAGACAACGACTTTTGTAGTGTCCTCCAATTCCATAGCGGGACCGAGGATGCTGGAACCGTTGCCGACAGCGGGGATGAAATAGTCAACAACTGGAAGCTCTTGCTGTATTTCTCGTGTTATTCCTGCCATTGCCTGCAATGTTGTTTCGTTGTTTGCTGGAACTGATCCGCCAGGCCCGCGTTGTTGAGTCATGGAGTGATTGAGAAAGGTAAATTCACCGCGATGCTCACGAAGAAATGATCGTAAGAAAGTTGGGAATCCAGCGATGTAATCTTGTTCTGGGGTAAAGTAGGGCGTTGCTCCCTGCTGCCGTATGGCTTCGATGACGGCATTGTCCATACCTTTTGGTATTGCAACATGGCATTCGTAGCCAAGTTCTCGCCCAATGCCAGCGTATGATACACCAGCAGTTCCAGATGTTGTTTCAAGAACCTTGCTACCCGGCTTAATTATACCTAGTTTTTCAAAGTGGTCAAACAGTGCAAGATAGACACGATCGTAATGGCTTCCAAATGGATTGTCGTATTCTCGCTTGATCCAGATCCTATTTCCATGTGGAACTTCTCCCTGAAATCTAATAAGAGGGGTGTTTCCTATCCTGTCTGATAAGTTGTCGTAGGGGTGGCGTCGGTCGAGCGTCATGGTTGTTTGTGTCATCGTCTCACCTCACTTTTTGTTACTATTTCGTGGTATCAACTTCTATAAGAATGTATGTTGTCTTATTATAAAACGACAAGATTTATATAGAGAAACAGCTAAACTATAGTTCACTAAACCACAAAATACCCTAAAAGTATAGTTTAGCAAACTAAACTTTCACACAAAAGTATATTTTACTAAAATAAACTCCACCATGCCCAAAGAAACCGTCCTCCAGCAGTTCGGCCTTACTGACGCCGAAGTCAAGGTGTACCTCGCCCTCCTCACGATTGGAGAAGCCACTGCCAGTGCTATAGCTCGGCGGAATGGCATGAACAGGACGTTCACCTATGACCGCCTCAAGAAACTCAGCGATTTTGGCCTTGTCAGCTCCATCATCAAGGACAGCAAGAAATACTTCAAGGCAGCAGACCCTTCCCAGCTTCTTGCAGTGCTCAAGGAACGAGAGGAGCAGGTCAAAGAGATCCTGCCAGAGCTTGAGCAGCTCAAGAAAGGGTTGCAGAGAGGCCCGGAAGTGGAGGTGTATTCCAGCATCAAAGGGGTCATGACCGCCGTCAACCTCATGCTGAGCGAGAGAAAGGCCATCTATTTGTACGGCACATTGCAAAAATTTCAAGAAGCGCTTCCTGTTCATTTTGATATCTGGAACAAGCGGCGCATCAAGCAGAATATTCACCTGAAGATCCTCAGCAGCGAAGATGTTCATCTCGATGCCGCCGAAACAGATCTTTTGTCTGAAGAAGAGCATTCCATAACGTCCACGTTCACTTTTGGCGAGAACGTCCTTATCATCTTGTGGGGCGACGTGCCGATAGCCATCCTCCTCAAGAGCAAGGAGATAGCAGGCAATACGATCGCCTTCTTTAACGCCATCTGGGACAGGGAAGTCAAGATTTATTCTGGATCTAAAGGAATTCAGCTTGCCTTTTTTGAATTGCTGAATGATACCAAAGAATTTATCGGCTTTGGATACAACAAGCTTCTTGCTGATGTGTACACTAAGGACGTGAGCGACCAATGGCACGTTGAGAGGATCAAGAGGGGCATCCCCGTCAGGATCATTTCTTACGACGACAGCGAAAGCCGCGACTACTTCGGCCAAAGGACAGAATCAAAAAAAGACTTTGACGTCCGCTTTCTCCCCAAAGAGCTTCAAGGCCCCGCCTGCATCTCGTTGTCCGACACCATGATCGCAACCTTCGTGTACACAGAAAAGAAGTTTAGGGTGATCGTGAACAAGAACAAGGAAACCGTTGCTGTCTATAAGAAATATTTTGAGGAATTATGGGGGAAATCAACTCTTTAGCGTTTATGCCGATTATATGTTCTCAACAGTTTGCTTTCCAACATACCTCTCGCCAACCGTTCCAGCCCAGAAAAGAACCTTCTTGTTCTTGTGTTCAGTTCATCTGCTTCAGTACTCGCTGCTTCTTTATAAGTGGGAATAGAAATATTTAAATAGAAGTGGGTCTTTAATATTAAAATGATTAGTGGGAAACTTATATTACCAGTAGACAAGAAGGGAAGAATCCACGTTCCCCAAGAGCTTCGGGAAGAGATAGGAATAACGGATCATGTTATGATAATGCCACAAAATCATGAGCTGGTCATAAAAGCCCTGCCAAAGATAGATGACCCTGTAAAGTTTCTCTCCTCCATCAATATCAAAACAAAGAAAACCCCTTTAGAAATGAAAAGGGAAGCGGAGGAGGTCTTCTTTTCATGAAGCTCTACCTTGATACTGATGTGTTCTTAGCCCTCTTGAAAGAAGAGGATCGGCATAAAAAAGCAGCCATAGCATTTTTTGAGAAATACAGTGCTGCAGAGAAAACAACCTCAACCGTATGCTGTTTAGAGATATGGTTTTATCTATACAAGAATGGACAGCAAAAGAAGATGGTGGATGCCCTCCGGGCGGTAGCTGCTATGTGCACTGTGCAGGATTTTAACGCCAAGCAGATGGGGCAAGCTGTTTTTCTTAGCGCAGAAAACAGGTTAAGCCCAGCCGATGCGCTGCATGCTGTTCTTGCAGCAGATGGTGCTGACGCCATCGTTAGCAGTGATGCTTCATTCGACCGCATTGCCTCTTTAAAACGAATCGATTTCACCAATTGATTAGTAGGTATAGCACACAGAACATATCTTGAAGCTTCTTTGAAATCGTTTAGAACAGTAAAGTCAACTCTATAGCCTCCGCACCACCCCTGTCATCGCATCAACTTCCACCATCTCTCCCTCTTGTATCGCCGCCACCGCCCTTCCAACCCCCACAACACACGGCTTTCCCAACTCCCTCGCCACAATCGCTGCATGGGTAAGGATGCCTCCCTTGTCGGTGACGATGGCTCCTGCCTTCTTCATCAATGGCACAAAGTCAGGTGTTGTCATCTCGCAGATGAGGATGTCGCCGTCGTTCACTATGGCTGTTGAGAGATTTTCTTTAGTGATGATTCTTGCGATTCCAGACACGTTCCCCTTGTTGCCAACCTGTCCTCGAAGTTCCACATTCTTTGATCGTGGAGGAAGTTTTGGAACAACATCGCTATACATCTCCCCCAAAATCCTGTTGTAATCAATGAACCATACTCCGTGCCCTTCGTTCCATGTCGTTTCAAAATAACCAGAAAGATAATCGTTAAAGAACGACGCGCCAAATTCATTCTTTATGGCAGCCTTCTTCGTCTCCTCAATCACGCGAAGTTTTTCTATAACCTCTCTCAAATGTGCTTCTGCTTCTTTTGAGAGGGGATCTGTTCTCCATTCCCGAAAGTCGAACGAGAAGAGGATGGGCTTGTCACTGTCATAAAACCCTTGCGTCAAGTGGTGATGACCGCCTCGGATAATTTCCCCGAAAATGCCGTGCTTATTAACAACAAAAATGGTTGACCAGCGCGTATCCTCCGCATGGGGGACAAAGTCTGCCTTGTATTTTGAAGGGTCAATGCCCTGCCGGGGATACCATGTTTCAACGACGTCGTGCACTGTAAGGCCGCGCATACGAAGCTTGGGCAGTGACGCATCAAACGGCATAAGCCGCAGGGCGCAAAGCTCCTGCCCGTGCTCCTGAAGAAAGGCTGAAAAGGATGGATCATTCTTGTCCAGCTCGGTTGCAAGAAATGATGTTGGCTTGTCAAACGGAAGCCCGATGATCTCCTGAAGCCGCTGAAGCCGGTCGCGCTTGGCATTGTCTTCTTGGCGCATCGCTTCTGTTTTGCTGTGGCCGATGCGCTCAAACCATTCCGTGAAAGAGATCTGGGTGGAGTAAAGGGCGGAAAGGGACATACCATATTGCTGATAATGCCTGCTTATTAATATTTCTCCGCAAACTTTATATACAAGTTCGTATTAGTTAGTACTTATTCGTAGGTGTTTTGATGCTTTCCCAGAACGATCTTATCATCACCAAGCATGCAGCTGACAAGATGATCATCGAGGGGATCACTCCAGCCCAGGTATGCAGCGCCATCAGCAAGGGAAGCAGATTTCAGCAAACGGACGGGTATCTCAGCGTCTATACCTATTATTCAGTTGCTTGGAAAAGAAAAGGAATGCAATACAAGATAAAAACAGTGTTCGTCAACAGGTGAGAACATGGAGCGATGCGACGAGTGTGAAAAGGGGCAATTGCGGAAAAAAAATGTTCCGTATAAGCTGTTAGGCAGGACACTTGGGACTTTTGAAGCTCTCGTCTGCGATTCATGCGGCGAAACGCTGTATGATGCAGCAACGCTCGAGAAAATTCAGGAAAAAGCAAGAGGACAGGGCATCTGGGGCCTCGCTGCAAAAACAAGAATCGGGACGTCTGGAAATGCGATGGACGTCAAGATACCAAAATCCATCAGTAAGTTTCTTCAGCTGAAGAAAGGGCAGGAAGTTATTATTGAGCCTGTTGACGAGGGCAAGTTTCAGGTCAGTATTGTTTCTTAGATCACATCACCCCAGCATCATCTTCAGCATGTCCTGCTTGGTGATGACACCGACGAGCTTTCCATTGGAAGAGATCAGCACCATCGGGAAATGCCGGAGGATGCCCATGACGACGGTAAGCGACGCCTCTTTCGGAACAACTGGCGGCGCGTCGCCCATGACGTCCTGCACGCTGGAATAATGCCTGCCGGCAAGAAGCGCGTCGAGCAGGGTGGTTTCGGAGACGCACCCGACAGCGGTCTTCTCGTCAATCACCGGCAGTTGGGAGATCTCGTGCCGCTTCATCTTCTGGATGGTGTCCTTGACAGAATCTTTGGGGCTGACGAAAATGATCTTGTTGTTCATGACGTCTGCTGCTTTTTGCTCATCCTTCTGATGCATGGCATCGAGCGCCTCAAAGATCTTCTTGGTCTTGGTATACGTCGGGTCGATCTTTCCTGCTTCAAGCTTGGCGATCAGGGACTGGGAGACACCGGCAAGCCTGGCCAGCCCGCTTTGGGACAGGTTCAGCTTCTTCCTGCGCTGCTTGATCTCCGATAATTCGCCTAGCATAGCGTAGGAATAAACAGATGTCCTATTTATTACTTTCGGAATATCGGCAAATCAGAATATTTATTAATGAGCGCATGCCATAGTTTTTCCATGGCGAGAAAGCTCTCAAAAAAAGCGCGCGGCGGCATCCGGCGGCGAAAACTCGAGCATTACACGATCGTCCAGCCCTTCGGCAAGCGCCGCAACGTCACCATCACCGAAGCTGCCTTCTCAGAAATGGTCATGGCATGCCTGGAAGTGTACAAGAAAGAGTCCTTCGGCATCCTGCTCGGCGAGGTGCACAAGAAGCACTACCTGGTGACCGACACTTATTATTATCAGGAAGCCAAGCGGACGTATGACGCTGTTGACGTAAAGCAGAACCGGATCAACAGGATCAACAGCCTCCTCACGTATTTCAGCACCAGCAAGGTCATCGGTGATTTCCATTCTCACCCGGGCGGCCCTTCCGTGCTGAGCGGCTTTGACAAGGAAGAGATCCTGCACGGCGACACGCAGCTTGCTGTCCTGGTCTGCATCTGGCCTGAAAAGAGGCAGATCCCCTGGAGGGTTGACAAGGATTTGAGCATTTCTGGCACAGCAGCGGAGAAATACTTTGTCAAGATCCGCGCCTTTGAGGCAGACACGAAGGCAAACAGGGTCTATCCCATCAAGATCGTCTGCCCGTACCTGCGCAAGTTCAACAAGCTGAGGCTGTACGTGAAAAAGCACCCGGCACGGTGAGTTCAGAGTTAGGGGTTTAAGAGTTTGGAGTAATGGCTGTGGGATTACATATCATAACTCCAAACTTCTTACTCTAAACTCCCAACTCTCACAAGCCTCCCCCACCACAATATTTATAAACATTTTCCTATCTTCTGCAAGCAGGGAGTGGTAGGACATGCTGCAGTTCGTAGAACAATTTATCAAGCGGGTTTTTCAGGACCTTTTCAAGAGAAAGCGCCATGTAAAGATAGGCCTCTATGGGCCGCCAAACGGCGGAAAGACGACGCTGGCGAACCGGATCTGCATGGACTGGATAGGAGAAGAGATGGGCAAGGCCTCGCCTATCGAGCACGAGACGCGCGAAGTCCAGATCAAGGAGCAGATCAATATCAAGTCCGGCAGGCGCGAATTATCGTTCAACCTTATCGACACGCCAGGCATCGCCACCAAGATCGATTACGAAATGTTTATGAAGAAGGGCCTCTCTAATAAGGAAGCAAAGAAACGGGCAAAGGAGGCGACGAAGGGCGTCATTGACGCCATCAAGTGGCTTGATGAGGTTGACGTGGTCATTGTCGTTCTGGACGCCACCAAGGACCCGTACTCGCAGGTGAACATCACCATCATCGGCAACCTCGCCGCCCGCAACATCCCTGTGCTGCTGATCGGCAACAAGGTGGACCTCCGCAAGGCAGACATCAAGAAAGTCCAGGCCGCCTTCCCCCAGTATGACGTTATCGGCATCAGCGCAAAGCAGGGAACCAACATTGATCATCTCTACGAGGCGCTGTTTGTAGTTACCAAGTAAAAAGAGCGTGATGGCATGGGAAACCTAACCTTACAGTTCGTACCGTACCAAGACATCTCCGGCATGTCGTCCTTAGGGAGAATAAAGAAGCTCCTCAAGCTTGCCAGAGAAGACAAGATCGTGCTTCTCGAAGGGCGCCTCAAGAAGGAAGAGGAGACCGAACTGATCAAGACCACGATGGAGCAGATCGACAACGAGTTCCGAGGCATCGAGCTTGCCGTCATCTATCCTGGGTCTCGGCGGGCAGATGACGCGCTCCAATGGATCAAGAACAATGTCATCTCCATGGTTCTCGGCGACCGCGTCGGGTTTACTGTTATCGGGCCGGCGTCCGTGGTCAAGGAGATCCGCCAGGCTCCGGAGAAGATCCAAGTCTATACCAGGGAAGTCATATCTAAAAAAGGAGCAAAGAAGAAAAAGCGCGGAAGGTAACCATGCCCCACCAATGCGTCCGATGCAGCACGTTCTACAAGGACGGCGCGACAGAGATCATCAGCGGCTGCCCCTGCGGGGCAAAACTCTTTTTCTTTGTCAAGGAAGAAAAGCTCAAGCAGGCCGAAGATGTCGCCCGCAAGATGTCAGAGAATCTTGATGAGAAGGACAAGCTCCGCATGGAGCAGGACATCTACCAGATCATGGGGTATGAAGAAGAGGATGACACTCCCGTCGTGCTTGACATAGAATCCATCCGCGTCCTCCAGCCCGGCAAGTTCGAGATCGACCTCAGCCATCTCTTCAACACGGACAAGCCGCTCGTGTACAAGCTGGAAGACGGGAAGTACATCATCGACCTTCCCCAGACGTTCATGCGGTCGAAAGAGGGGAAGGAAGAGAAGGATGGGAAGAAGTAGGTTTATAAACTGCTTCGGGAAGGTATTTATAGGTTTGTGTATCTCTGTCCCGTATGGGGCTTGAAGAAAGGGTTAGCAAGACGGCCGGCAGGAAGAAGCTTTCTGCAAGGCAGAGAAGAACTATTTTTACGCTTTTGCTGCAAACAAAAGTAACTCCAACAATCCTTTCTGCATTAGACGATTTACGTCCCAGTACTCATTCTCGCCTGAGACTATCATATTCTCAACTGGTTAAAACAGCAAAGCCATCCCAAAAATGGACAGAACAGTTCCTTTTGTTTATATGGGGATTACGACAGGAATATGATTCCCATCATCGCCGATCAGGAGACCAATATGGTAGTTTTGATCGCAGGTTTGATCGGGTGCAATTTGTAAAAAAACTTATGCATGCAGAAAAGCAAGGAAACAGGCTGTATTCCACTTATGATGCATGTATGGGACACCCTTATCTGGTAGATGGGCGAGAAAAGCCGTTTAGCGTCTCTAAGAGTGTAGCTGTCCTGTCAGACATCTTGGATGGCAAGCCTCCTTTTGATGAGCTAGATTTTATTGATATTCTTACAGCTAAAAAAGCAAGAACACTGGATGAAGCTGTTGAGTGTTCCCGACTCAATGTCGGACATTATAATGCAGTTGCAAGAATTGGAGATGGCGCCATAAAGATAGCTTATCTTGCAGTCAATCGATATTCCGGCGATGAAAGTGTCTTTCTTATGATCGAACCGAACTCGAAGGGGTTTGAGCATTACGAAAATATTTACCGGAAGCGCATGGAAGAGAAAGGCATGGATGAAAAAGAAATAAAGGAAGCCATACGCCAAAAGATATACCACGATGAGTTCTCTGGCGTTCGATTGATGGGCTTGGAAGACCCGCGATATGTTGCCATGGTCCTCCCGCCGATCCTTGGTTTGGATAAAGAAGGAAAGAAGGCATATTTCCTTCAAGCAAAGCCGTACGATCACACATTAGAGGATGAGTTAAGGGCACAGTCATCATCACGGCCAAGAGGGTTGTCTGATGAAAAACTGTTACGATATACATACCAGCTTGCTATTGCCCTACGAAACTGCCATGCAGCAGGCATTGTCCATAAGGATTTCAAGCCCGATAATGTTGGGATTACAAAGCAGGGAAACGTGCTCCTCTCTGATTTTGGGTGTGCGAGCTTATTTTCTGCAGCAGGAGATACTAGATATCAATACCCCCTCACCCTTCGCCCGCCAGAGCTTGCCCATGATGATTCCTACTGGAGTGAGCAGGGTGTTCCTTGGCAGTCTGACCTGTTCACTCCAGAGGCAAATATCTGGACACTAGGGATGATTGCCTATCGCATGATGACAGGGAAACATCTAATACCGCCGCCCCAACATAGGGCCAGGCCAGGAACTAAAGAATATCATCAACAAAATGCTGAAGTGTATGCCAAGATTCAGGACAAATCATTTATTGAAAAAAAGATTGATGATTTTGGCTTTGGTGGAGATACTACTATAATATCACTGCTGTTAATGGCGTCTCTACGGCAGGATCCTCAGCATCGCCGCCATGCGCTTGATGTCTTTATTGTTGCATCTGAAGCAAACAAGCAATTTGGAAGAGAAGGTGAAGAATGGTATATGAGCGATTTTATAGAAGAAACGAAGGAGGGGATTTTAAGAGTAAAAAAGGCAGTAGGTAGCGATGCTGGCCACTAAACTTGCTTTGCCCTCAATAAAACAGCTCCTACACAACCATGACTCTTGAAGACCATTTGAGCGAAGAACAGAAATCAAGAATCCTGAACGATGTTGAACGGGAGAGAAGGAAGAGGCTGGTTATTGGGTTGTATGAAGAATTTATTCCTAAAGGGAGGGTGGTCTTTGGTGAAACAGAAGTATTTTTTGAGGCCGGATCAGAAACTCTTCATGCCCTTGCTGATGTTGATCGCTCTGCCTTTCTTCGATTGGCAGAACACAGCTGGCGCGGTGGAAGAATCAACCAAAAGACGCTCGTCGCCCTTGCACACGCTGATTGGGAACAGTACCTCAATATTTGTAAGGAAGTAGAAAGAAAGGAATCAAAAATAATCAAAGAACGTGATAAAGATTATTATACTTCACCACATGATAAAGCTGCAGTTATCGCCGTAATCCAATCTGCAGCAGAGCTTGCAGGGAAAGATATTGCCCATTTTCTTCACTGGCATCATTTCTGCCATCGTTTTTGTCATGATTCTTATGAGATTAGGGACGTGATCGGTGGTCTTGTTAGCTGTCTTGCGCCGATTGACAAAAAATTGTTTATTGAAACTTATACGCACAATCTTGCAGCAAATAGCTTTCAAAGCAGGTCTTTTACGCAATCGCTTCGTGCATTAGCTTCTATTGACGTCGGCGAATTTCTTCGCTTGTACCATCTTGTAATGTCAAAGGATGGAGAAAATGTATCAGTAAGAAAGGAGGGAGCTATAACTGCTCTTGGCGGACTTGCAGAAGTTGATCCAGAAAAATATCTTTCCTTCTTTGAAGGGTTCTCAAGGTCTAAAAACGTCGGCGCCAGAGACGCAATTGACGAGACTCTTCCCGATTTAGCGAGAGTATTTCCAGACCGTTTTGTCCAACTGATATGGGCTGAAATACAAAATCGAGGATGCCACATTTCCGTTAATGCTATCAACGCGCTTCGAGAACTGGCAACAAGCAGACCAGACGAGTTCCTTTCTATTTCTAAAGAACTAATCTTTAAATCAGTAAATAGTAAAGATGTTGATTATGACATGAACGGCTGGCAGCCACCAGATGAGATAGCTGATCTGTTGGGTCTTGTTGCAAATATTGATTTAGACAAGTTCTCAATATTGCATAAAGCAGTAATCGAGCATTATATGACCAATTCCTTCCTCTTTTCTGCATCAGCTTCCATCGCTTCAATTGAGAGTAAACTGCATCAAGACGACAAGTTTCTCACCCAGTTGTACGAGAAAGGAATGAACTCTCCCATTTTGGCACGTAGGGCAGGAACTGGAAAGGCTCTCCATGCACTGGCATGCATCGATACTGACCGTTATTATACCCTTTTTAGAAAAGGAATCAGTGATGCATGTCATTGCTATCATCGGGTGTCTGCTGCAGAAATCGCTGATAGTCCCAGACTAACCAATTTGACAAAATCTGATCCGCCACGGTATCCTTCTCATTCAGGTGCTATTTGCACTGCGTTTGAAGCAGCCCGCTCTATAGGCGGATTGGCACTGACGTTACGCCTTCCTAAATTGATGCCGATACGAGATGACGAACAAACATTTTTAGAAATGTACCTTGATTCGGGATATGCCATTCAAGACAGTACACATGGACCACGGGGAGGGATAACTGCAGAATTAAAGGGGCTTATAGCAAGGAAAGACATCGATTACAAAAAATTAAAACACATCACTACTGCAGGAAAAACAAAAAAATTAGACGAGCTCATCGAATGCGCCAGCATCACCATTCCCAACTATCTCCCTCTTAAACGGCTCGGCACGGGCGCCATCAAGACAGCGTATCTTGCAAGAAATATCCATTCCGGCGACGAAAGCGCTCTTTTGATGATCGATCCGACGTCAAAGGGGTTTGCGCATTACGAGAATATCTTCCGCCAGCAGCTGGAGAAGCAAGGAGTGCACATGACTGATGGGGAGTTTCGTGAATGGACGCTTCAAAAAATGTACACTGCCGAATTTTCTGGCGTCAGGCTTCGCAATCTCGAAGACCCGCGATATATCGCTCTTATCAGCCCGCCGATTGTCGGAAAGGATAAGCACGGCAATGATGTGTATTTCCTTGAAACAAAGCCGTACGACCACACCTTGGAGGATGAGTTGAAGAATGGGCCGCTGCCAAAAGATAAAGCGCTTAAGTACACATACCAACTTGCTCTTGCCTTGCAAAATTGCCATGCAGCAGGCATTGTCCATAAAGACCTCAAGCCAGACAACATCGGCATCACCAAAGAAGGAAATATTGTTCTCTCTGACTTCGGCTGCGTCAGCGTCTTTTCTACCGCAGGAGATACTCGCTATCAATACCCTCTCATCCTCCGCCCACCGGAACTGGCGCATCCTGATGAATACTGGGAAGAACATGGCGTGCAGTTGCAGTCAGACCTGTTTACCCCTGAAGCTAATGTGTGGACGTTCGGGATGATTCTTTATAGGATGGCCACTGGAAAGAATCTTATTGAAGGGCCAGAACAGAGGGCAAAGCATGGCACCGAAGAATACCACCAACAAAATGAAAGGGCATACCGGCAAATCCATGATTTTCAAGCGATACAAGAAAAAATAGAAGAAATGATGTCACCGTCAGATAAGATAAATGAATATACCATGTCAAAAGCTTTGCTGCAAGATCCTATACGATGGTGCTTGGAGATGGATTTGTCGAGAAGAGATTCAGCTCTTGCCAGGATCCTTATTCGTAGTGGTGAACTCTCTCCCCAAGAACAGTCAAAACAGCTCTTCCGTCACATTGAACGACAAGTCGGCTACCGCAAATAGCCTTCCGCAGATAAACGAGTTGATGGCATCACCCGCAAAGCAGTCTTCTTGATGGAGGATCTTCTTTCTGATCGCCTTGTGTTCCTTGAACAGTTCCATCTCCGAGGATGCTGAAGCTCCGGAAGAGATCTTGTTGAACAGCGTGAAGGTGATATCCTGCAGCCGAAGGCACTGGCTGAACAATTCTTTTGTTGTTCTGTCAAGCGCAGCCTTCCGCTGCCCGATGGTTTCGACGATGTAGCGGAAGCAGTCGGCGATCTCTTCAAGCGAGGTCACGATGCGGTAGAGCGTTTCTGAAGAATACGCCGTGTCGCCGATCGTTCTTGTCTGGATGGCTCTTCTGCAGAAGAGATGGATCCGGTTGATGTTGGTCTCGTATTCCAGAAGCCCCTGGATGTCGGTCCCAGCCTGAAGCCGGCTGAAAAGCTCCTTGCCGAAGGCTGCAACGCTCACGAACAGCCGGCGGAGAAGGATGTCAAACTTCTGCTCTAAGGTAGTGGAGATGTTGACCAGCTTGCAGTGTTCATCGGTGTTTTCGACGACCTCAAACCCCATGAGGAGCTTTGATGTTTCGAGAACCTTGTCGTACACGGCAGTGTCGCTAAATCGGACCGTGATAACGTTATGGCCCTTGACGTAGGCTGCGACAATAAATCTGCCAAGATAATCTTCGGCCTTGGGAATGGCAAGGGTGATCTCTTTCGGCTGCAGCTTCACTGCGGTGCCGATGAGGAGCTTGTCGCCTTCTTCAAGGACATCAATCTCATCCCCTTTTTGGATCCCTTTTTTTCGTGTCCACTTCTTTGGCAAGGACACCATCAGCGTGGTTGGGCCTACTTGCGCGACTTTTCGTTTCATACTTCCATCCCCCAGCGGTAGAACATTGCAAAATTATTTAAATCTTTTGGAAAATACATATATTTTTATCTATTATTATAATATAATGAGTAAATCTATATTTCTGTGCGGAATCTTCTCCAAATGGACAACCAGCAGATCGGCAGCCACCAGATTTCCCAGTTTCCAAGCCAGCTCTGCCAAGCCCGGTGCAACAACAATTCCCGCTGCCTGAACTATGCAGAAGAGAACGGCTACTGCTGGCTCCACCAGCCAAAGACCGCCTCCATTTCCAACCAAGAACGAGGTATGGAATAATGCGCTCCCTCCTCCTTCATGCCAACCTGTTCGAGTCGAAAATTACTATGACGTCCAACAGGCCTATAGGGATCATTCCAGAGGATGGGGTCGATCCGGTAAAAAGGATGGAAGAATGCTTGCTCGTCCTTTTTTGTGTTGAGCCACAGGACACGAACCTGCAAGTGGAGCAGCTCCACGATGAAATCGTCAAGAATGCCAAAGAGCTGAACGTGGAGCGCATCATGCTCGGGCCATTCGTCCACCTTGCCAAGACCGTGGCAGACCCGGAAACTGCAAAGAAAAGATATTTCCAGCTCAAAGCCATGTTCCTCACAAGCCCATTTGCCGTTGATTCGTCACACTTTGGCTATGGCAAGACGTTCCTTATGGATATCAAAGGCCATCGACGCGCCTACAGTTATAGAGAATTTTGAAACAGGATGAAAACCATGGACGACACCACACAACACCAAGAACCCATACGATTGGAAGCTATTGTTGATTACACCAACCTCCACCCCTTTGTCGGGAAAGGAGAGATAGAAAAGCTGGCACAGGAAGCCCACGATGCAGGGATAAGATGCATCAGCGTCCATGAAAGCAGGAGGCAGGAAGCCCAAAAATACTTGCGGGGCATCCAGTCCGATGTTGGCATCAGCCCTGTCGTTGGCTTTCCTTTCGGAGAACAGCCGAGTGATGAAAAAGCAAGAGCGGTCAAGGCATTGCTCATGGTCGGCATTGAAGAAGTGGACGTCGTGCTGAACATCCGCCAGCTCAAGGAAGGCAACGGAGCAGCATTTGCTGATGACATCGCCCAGGTTCTCTCTTCTGACCCGCGCTCTTCGCCGTACAGGACACGGAGAACAGTGAAGCTGGCGATAGAGACTGGTTATCTTATGCAGAGCGAGATAGCAGTGGCAGCGAGAATGGTTGCAGGGACGGCTAAAGATTTCCCCCATATCAAGGTCTTTGTCAGCACGTCCTCTGGATTCTGCATCCCCCACGTAGGGCCCTTCCCGCTCAAGATGGAAAATGCAAGCCTCGACGACGTTGCTATCATCAGGAAGTCCATTGACGATGTTACCGGCGGCGCGTATACTGTCGGCATCAAGGCAGTCGGGAGATTTCAGGACTACGAGCTGAGGTTGGTCATGGCCGCGGCAGGAGTGTGCACCAAAAGCCGAGAAGGAGCGTACCTCGTACGCCCAGGGTATCAGGACATATTCAGGCTGGGGACGGGATCACTCGCAGTGGTGAGGGAAGCAGCGGGATCATTTACGGCGGCAGGAGTTGAGAGAGGCGTACAACATCCATAGAGCAGCCCTGTGGAAAATGTCATCCTGATTTGGGGCGCCGCCGTGCCATAACGCAGTTATGGTATTTTTCTTCCCCACCTGCCCGGGCGAGTGGGGAAGAAAAAAAAGTTTTCGGAGAAAACCACGGCGGCGCCCCAAATCTACGTTTTTTAGCCGAAAGCCGTTGTTCGACGATTAAGAACAAAGAAAGACGTTCTCCAAAACTTCATAACGTAGTGTCTCCTGATGCCCTTCACTTCCCGCTCACGATCTCCATGACATCCCTGTGCTTCAGCAGATGCTCCTTTCCCACCGTCTTTTTCGTCTTGACGTCAATGGCGCGGATGAAGTTCTTTCCAAAATCCGTGTGGAGCTTGTACGCAAAATCCAGCGCAGTCGAGCCGCCTCGGAGCAGGAAGCAGTCTGGCAGGCATCGCCCGTACTGGTCCTCCAGCTTGTTCACGCCGCCAGGAAAGATGGCGATGTAATTGAGGAGCTTGAACACGGCGGTGTCGAGCACATCCTGGATGCCGGTGCTCCCATGCTTTTCCAGCACTTCCTTCTTGATAAATTGCAGCGCTGCTTTCTGCTTGTCGTTCAGCAGGCTGTCGTCCTTGACCGTGAAGGTGTTGCTCCCCGGAACATAATCAAGAAGGCCTTTCTTTGATGCTTCACGGAGAGCGATCTCTGACTCGGCGCTGCAGGGGATGATAAGATGGTTGGGAAATTGCTTCTTGAGGCGGTGAAAGTTCTCGACAGCGCACGGCACGTCGATCTTGTTGGCGGCGATCACGGTCGGCTTGGTCTTCTGGCGCAGGAAGGTTGCCATGCTCTTCAGGCTTTCCTCGCTCCATTCCATCGCTTTGGGCGAAAGGCCGAGCTTGGCCATGCCTTCCTTGACCATGTTCTCGGTCACGCCGAGGGCAGACAGCTGCTTGCCCAGCGCCTTGTGGATCTCCTTGCCTTCCTGCTGGGTCGTACGGGCGAACTTTTCCCAGCCCTTGCTGAGGATGCCGACGTACCACATGTCAAGCTCAACCTCCAGAAACTCGATGTCCTTCGCAGGGTCGTAACTTCCTACTGCGACAGGCTCTCCCTGCGCATTCACGCTGCCGGAACAGTCGATGACGTGGATGAGCGCATCTGCTTCGCGCAAGTCTTCCAGGAATTGATTGCCGCGCCCCTTGCCGAGGTGCGCATCTGGAACAAGGCCGGCAACGTCCACCAGCTTGACAGGGACAAAGCGCTGGTGATTGACGCAAAAGCCCATGCGCGGATTGCACTGCTTGCCGAACTCCTTGTCCACGCATTCGATCCGGACATGGCCAGCCCCCTCATTCTTTTCTATTGTCGTAAACGGGTAGTTGGCGATGGCAACATCTGCCAGCGTTGCCGCCTTGAACGTGGAGCTTTTCCCGCACGATGGCTTTCCGACGAGTCCGATAATCATGGGGGATGGAGAAGTTCACTGTTTTAAAAAGGTTTGGCTCAAAACGCGGCTCTATCCTGAATGTCGGGAATGGCGCTCTTGGTAGGCTTTTTTTAACCCGCTGATGAATTCTTTATCTTGTTTTGCGCAGCCGAACAGGCGCATGATATCCCCTTTCTTCCGCACTATACGGAGAACTACATCAGAAAAAGACTCACCGGATCCTTTTATCCCTTGAATGGTTTTGTATGCATCATCCGAAAGAGAAACCATTTTTGTCATGGCTATACATATAACTATATGTGTATATAATGCTTTCTATTGGGTGGACCAGCTAACTTCCTTCTTTCACTTTCTTCCTCTTTTCTTGTATTTTTTCATATAAATCCTGGACAAGAATGTTTGCTTCAAACATGGTTAATAATGCACTGAACGCAGATTGCACCTCATCAAGATTCTTATGAAGTTCAGCCATGGTAAACTCTTTTTCCATTTCTGGATGCTTTCGATAATCAGCATACGATCGAAAAGTGTATGTTGTTTCATACAATTCTGCAAGGTTGATGGCATATTTTTTCTTGAGCTCTTTTAGCCTCAAAAAATCACCAAAATGTTTTTTGCTGTAGTTCCCGGTCTCTAAAAGAATGACGGCATTGCATATGTGCTCGACAGCGAGAAATAAGCGATTGAACGACACCTCTAACATGCGGAGCCTGTCAAACTCATCAAGTGCTGGCTGTTGTGAGCGTTCCCTTGCTTCAAGAAAGCATCGCACGCCAAGGCCTAATTCTTCGCGGATCTCTTTCTTTTTCATAATACCTTCCCATACCACTTTGCCATTAAGAGGGCATCGTCAAGCCGTGTTGGCTTTCCTTTTTTGCTGATAGCCTTATACGCTTTTATCGCTTCAACATCATTTTTTGGCGCCATATCAAAATAGTTGCAGATGGCATAAAGGATATCCATCACCCCCTTATCAAGATGCCTTTTTTGATATTCCTTGTCGTTGAATTCCATGCAGCTGAGAAGCTCACGATAGCCAAGCATGAACCGTTCCCGAATATCTTGTTTTTGCAGCATACGCTGGCAATGGCGCAAGGTGATAGCCTCCGTGCCATACGGAATCCCTGAAGCGATATTCTTATAAAGCATATCCTGAGACTTGATCCCGTCATAGAGCTCTTTTGCGGTCCCGTAGGAGGGGCTTATCTTTTTTTCGATAAACTTGAGCTTTTTCGTTAGCTCCTTTTGGTAAGATTTGTCTTGTACCATAATAAAAATATCAATATCATGATAGTCCTGGCTTATGCTGGATCCAAAAAAAATACATCCTTGATAAGAAGCTTGCAGAGTTGTTTGAAGAAAAGAGTGGACAAGAAGGGGGATATTGCTTAATTTTTTGTTAAATGCTTCTTTCTTCCCTTCCATAATCAGCTCAACAATGAGGGATGCGGAAGGGTGAAATGGGTTAAAGTGATAGGTGTGTGTTCTTCCCTGGATGTTTTTTCTTACGAGATCCTGCTGTTCAAGGCTCTTCAGGGCATGAAACACGTTTGCCTTCGTTGTTCCTGTCACGCGCGCAAGAGCGCTCAGGCTTGCTGGCTCTTCTTCTAATCGCTGCAGGAGCCGCCATTCCACCTTTGTTATCTTATTTAGTAACATATGTTATCAGGAAAGAGAACATTATATATAAAGCTTTCTATTGATGGCATTATCGCATCCGGCATCGTCAAAACCGTATCCTATCCCTCAAGACAAAATATCCTATCCACGCTGTTCCAAGCCCCATGTCCACGATTGCCCTTTTCAGATGATGGACGGCATTTGACTCGAAGATGCCATTGCCGCCGGGTATCGCCGAGCCAAAAAAGTAGTACCATGTCTCGTGCGGCCAGAAGAGGGCAACGCCGGGAAAGCCCTCTGCCATGTCGATAAGAAGATGTGTGAGAATACCAAGCCCGATGGCTATGGCATAAAGTTTTGGCTGAAAAAACGGGTACTTTTTCTTCAGCACTGCGGTAAGGAAGCACGTGATGATGGGCACGGCAAGGAGAAAGGCAAGGCTGTGCGTCAGCGTGCGATGGCCATGTGTTCCAAGCGTCCAATCCACAAGATAGTCCGCATCAGGAAGAATGGCCCCGCCAAGCAGAAGCGCCCAAGCAATCCTGGTCATGGCTGCTCGCTTCGTACGTTGGGCAAGCTTTCCGGCAAGCCATGCGCCGATCAAGTGGCCGAAGGCAAAGGTCATGGGCGTCAAGCACAAAGATCTGTATATAAAGTTGATTAAATCGGCTCTGTCAGGAATCTCTGGAATGGCACTGCTGCCTAGCGAAGTCATCCGTTTCCGGACGATGACTGAAGACTCGGTTTCATGGCCGATTCTATGGGTGAACGGAGCGCAGCAGTGCCATTCCCTTCGTGAAACGGGCGGTGCTACTGCGCTCTGTCCGCGTTTATTACCCGACCCAGAACCGAGTATCCTGCCATTGGCTGGAAAACTCGGGCACGGCGCTAGGCAATAGCACCGCCCGTTGAAATATTCCGGACAGAGCCGATTAAATCATAATATTTTTAAAGAGGGTTGCCCCTATCTCTCCTGAGATGTCGGAAGAGATTTACAAAAAAGAGGGTGTGGGCATTGTTGTTGAAGCCCTGGAAACGAACGTCAAGTTCAAGGGCGTGTTTGACTTCACCGAGCTCTACCGACAGACCAGGGACCGGCTTGTTGATAAAGGGTACGGCGCAGGAGGAAAATGGAAATTCATGGAGAAGCTCTACCAGGAGCGCCATTCCACCAACCAAAGAGAAGGCAAGTCTGGCTGGATCTGGTGGCGGCTGTCAAAGCAAGAAGAGGGCTCCAGCTATTACACCATGCACATGGATCTGGACTTCCACTTCCGCTACTTCCGCGACATCGAAGTCATGCACGAAGGGAAAAAACTCCGCGTTGAAAAGGGGGAGATTGAAGTGGTGCTGCATGGCTACCTTGTTCTCGACCCCGGGGGAGAATGGGAAAAGCACTGGTTCCTCAAGAATGTCCATGAGCTGTTCTACAAGCGCATCTGGCGGAAGAGAAGAGATTCCCTGAAGCACACAGTCATCGGCGACGTGTACAAGATCCAGAACCACCTCAAGGAGTTTTTCGACCTGAAACAGTTCGCGCCGCCGCAAGAGCTGGGGTTCTACCCAAGAGGAGGAGGGTATCAGTAAAAAATTCTTATACCTTTTTTTCTTTCTTCGCTACCATCTATTATTTTTTCTTTATACACTGGTGGAGAAAAATCCTCAACGAGAAAATTTTTTGCCAGAAGCGCCTTAATAGATATCGATAACGACCTTTTTCTTGTTTTCAGGATGAATGTGCACTTCCTCTCCCTTTTTCAGGCCAACAAAATCCGCAATCTTTTTGTTGATGACTAGCGCGATGGATGACCCAACCTGCACCACTTTTGCATTTGCGCCTAAACCCCACAATCCTTTTTTCTTCGCAGCATCGTCTATTTCATCGGCTGTTTTTTCATCAAAGACTTCTTCACCACATCCTGAACACACGTCTGCAGAGAAGGCGCCAAGGCTCTCACCGTACAGCTTAAAATCTACTTTTTTCTTGACAATCTTGCCGCCGCACTCTTCGCATTGTTCTCTTTTCATGTTAGTCCACAAACACGGTTTTTATCTTATAGGTGTTTTCTCCAATTTTTTTATATGCTACCTTGATATAAGTAAACGATGTAAGGTACCCATCTGTCTGCTTTACTTTTGCGCCACGCTCAATAGCGATTTTGACCTGTTCCTTAGTAATGCCATGAACTGCCATTCTTTCTTTGGCGTGGCTGGTAATGGCAAGGGTTATTGGCATCAATACTTGTTATAGCCAATACTAATATATAAAACTTTTTGTTTTTGAGGCTCTGTAGAAAGTCTTTCTTTGTTTTTAGTCGTCAAAGCGCTGTTTTCGGCTAAAAAAACAATTTGGGGCACCGCCGTGTCTACTTTGTCTTGGCCTTTTTTCTTTCCCACCTCGCCTAAGCAGGGTGGGAAAGAAAAAAGAGCGTTCAAGAAAATCACGGCGGCGCCCCGTATAGTATAACATTTTCTACAGAGCCTGTTTTTGAAGTAAAAACGCTCTTAACAACATTTATAAAGAACAATTGCTGCAATTCTGACATGGCAGATGATGATATAACCTTGAGGCGCGGCAGGACAGAAGTCGTCGTGCGGGGAAAGCTGCTGGATATGCTGTTATCCTATCCGCCGTTCTTTAATGCTGCAGTGCTCACCATCATCTTTGTGCTTTTTTTTTATCTGCTTGACGCAGTTGGGTTTCCGATCATATTCGCTGCAACAGGGCATTACTGGAACATCAACCTGGTGAATGGGGGCATTGTCCTCTTCCTGGCAGTGTTTCTCTTCTTTGTTGCGCGGCGGTATTATGAATACTGGGGAGCGTACCCATGAAAAGAACAGCCCTCTTCACGCTTCTTGCGCTGCTGGCCATACTGTTGGTTCCCGCTGGAAAAGCGCAGGGCTGCATTGCCCCCCTGGACTGGATGGAAATCGGCACGTCAGTCCAATTTTGCGGTGGAGAGTACTATCTGCCTCACGGAATGACTGTTTCAGGGGATGACATTTCTATCACCTGTCTAGGGACAGTTTTGCGAGGGGACAGGAGCGGGACGGCAATCACTGCAGCAAACAGGAAGAACATCTCCATCACCGGCTGCACGATAGAAGGGTATGTGACTGGATTCTATTTCAATAACGTCGGCGAGTATGACATCTCTTCCAACACGCTCGACGTTATCAACAATTATGATGTTCACCTCCCTTCTACTGTTGAAAGCCCTGATGGCCAGCCAATGGCCGAAGAAGGAGATGCCATCTCTGCCTTGGACAACAGTTCTCCAGCTGTTCAAGTTGTTGAAGAAGAGCAGCACAACCAACCTCCGCTCCCTTCTTCCCTGCCGGAGATTGACAGCTCATCTGCTGCAGCGATGATTGACGATGCACTGATCCCACAGGATAGTATAGTCCAGGCAGCTATTCGTAAAACATATCAGGCCATGGAGGACAGCATCGAGATCACGACAGAGATTGGCCCGCTCCCCGGAACGTATATCGTTTACGAGATCATTCCAAAACAGGTTGCCTCTCACGCTTCTGAAGTGTCTTTTTCTGATACGGGCTTTTTGACAGCGATTGACGATCCAGTGAAGATGATTGTTGGTGTTGACCTTGGCCACGGCTTCTCGTTCTCGTATAATATGCCAAAACCAGGCGCTGTTGGCATACCCCCGATGACAATCGTAACGAATGAAGACCCTGCTTCTGCCCTGCAGCGGTATAACCTTGAACAAAATAACAGCCGGGACAGAATACTCTATCTTTTAGCGATCCTCTTTTTTATCCTCTGTTACCATTACGAGAAGAAGATTGATGCAGTGAAGAGGAAGTGGTATGGGTGAGGGTGGTGGCATACTCAGCACATGACACCATAAACTCTGTAGAAGAAGCCCCCAAAACACAAGATTCCCCTGGAAGATGCAAGACGATCAAGGAATCATCACCCAAACAACCAAGAATTGACTTTCCCCCTTCTGAAACCAGAATATCCCAGTAAGGTTTATAAAGAAGAAGAAGAACTTATCTGTCTGCTGGTGTGAAAAAAAGGCATGTGCTGAAGGAACGACAGGTCCACTATGCCATTACTACCAAAACTTGAGGATATTATTAAAAGCATCACAAAAAAGTATTCTTCTATAAGAAAGCGACCTAAACAGGGAGGAAGATCATCATTCACTTCTTTGGCGCGAGTTATTACCTTGTTAGGCGTTCTTGCAGCCTGTAAAGGCGCTGATGAAGGAAAAAAGGAATGTGAAACTGACGATCAGTGCGAAGATTGGATGGGGTTTGATAGGTTCTGTGATAGATTCCACGAAAAAGGTACTTGTGTTCTTGCCCATGAGGAAGGAGTTGCTTACGAGAATTATGATTATATTTCTGGGCGTCTTATTCCCACTGGGTTTTATTATGGTTTTACTGACAAACAGGGGCTTGTTATTTCTCATCCATACGATAGCGAGATTCCCGTTGATTCTGTTACCCTCTTTGTTACTGATGATTATGGGATGCCGATTAGAGATGCAAGAGTTGATCTCTTTTATCGTTCACAGTCAGTTGCTGTTCACGTTTATCACCCTAATTTTACATCACATTTAAGGGCATTTCCCTTACAATCACCTGCAAGAAGCGCTGACAAACGGTATCAAATATCACTGACTTCTGCACCGATGATGTTTGATGCGTATCACCATGATGATCCTGATCATTCTCTTGATGCTATTACTGCTTTTTCAGAGTTATTAGAGGATCCTGATGCGTATTATGGCTGCGTTCCCCATGAAGAAGTTGTTCTCCGTTATAATATCGGATCGTTCATCATTAAGAAGCTCTTCCTAAGCGGAACCGATGAAATAACGGCGGTTATAAACAAAGCGCTTACGATTGAGCCGTACCTCAGCGATATTCTTGAACAGTATGATATTGCACCCATCATACCTGATGTGACAGAAAACTGCCAAGTTGCGCATCAGTACGTTTACCTGCCTAATACTCCAACCCCTGCAACAGCAGCGATATCAACTTTTGTTTGCCAGGCATCAATTGATGAGATTGTAGGGAATCATAAAGATGATGATTGTGACGGGATAATTGATGAGGATTGCCGAATTCCACGTTTTGAAGATCAAGAAACAGTTTGTATAGACAATACTGTTTACATATTGGACACTTGTGGAGAACCAGCAGAGTTGTTGGTTGATTGCGATCACCATATGGAGGGGAGTATCTGTAACAGCGGTGGTTGGTGTGCCTGCATTCCCAATTATCGTTGGGAATGTGTCGCGGACTATTTGTATTCAGTTGATAGCTGTGGCATTAATTGGGAGATTCTTGAGAATTGCTCCGCAGATGGCTACATCTGTGAGGATGACCATTGCGTTGAGGAAATACTTGGTTGCGTCCCCCATTTTGATCAGGTTTGCCACGACGGTGATGTTTATTGGATTGACAATTGCGGCAATGTCGAAGAAATCTACTACGCCTGCGCAGCCTCCCAACATTGCAGTGGTGGCAGTTGTATAGATGACTCACCATCATGTTCTTCACATTATTCTACAATATGCTGGGATGGGAATGTCCGATGGGTTGATAGCTGTGGTAATATTGAAGGAATACAAGATGATTGCAGTGATGCTGAAACCTGTATTGACGATGTTTGTACTGCCATAATCGAGAGTGAAGGGCGAATCGCTTTTAGCTGGCTTAGGGACGGAAATTGGGAAATTTATACTATGAACGCTGATGGTACTGATCAACGCCGCATTACTTCTAATAGCACTGATGACTACTGGCCGGCGTGGTCTCCAGGTGGGGCAAGAATCGCTTTTGAAGCGTCAAGAGATGGAAATAGTGAAATTTACATGATGGATCCTGATGGGACGTCACCGTCAAGGATAACCAATAATAGCAGTATAGATGTAACACCAGCTTGGTCACCGGATGGGGGGGCAATAGCCTTTACTAGTTATCGTGACGGCAACGCAGAAATATATGTGATCCGTGATGTTAGTTCGGGTTCTACTCTCCACCCTGAAAATATAACTAATAACGATAGTGATGATAAATACCCCAGTTGGTCACCAGATGGGGAAAAAATCGTATTTTCTTCTGATAGGGGAAGGAATCTTATGTACGACTTGTACACAATAAATAGTGATGGGACTGAAGTTCGTCGTTTAACAGATTATGGTGCGGTCATAGAGAAAAGTTCTTGGTCTCCAGATGGAACAAAAATCGCATTTGAAATGTGGGCACTGGAAGGAGCCCCACTTGGTCAGCTATATGCTCTTACCTTAAGCAGCAGTACACTGTATAGATTAACAAACAATTCATTCGCTGACTTTAATCCTTCATGGTCACCGGACGGCAGAAAAATAGTATTTAGCTCAAATAGGGATGGTAATGGCGAGATTTATACTATGGAACCTGATGGAAGTGAACAAACCAACATTACCAATCATGATGGCGATGACAGCACTCCTTCATGGACATTTGATTATTAAATTCATCCAGTTTTTACTGTCTTTTTTGACAATAGCATTATCTCTTGGCATTTTTTACCCTCAATCTTTATAAACATCCTTCACTTTAAGACTTGGCATGGCAGAGCTTGGAGAACTAACAAGGAGAGATTTTGTACGATTAAGCGGTCTTACAGGACTATGCTTTCTTGCTGGATTAAATACGGAAAGCGAGGCTGCTGATGGCAAGTTAGAAATTCTTGACCAGTACTCTTTTGCTGAACGAGTGCGTGACAACAAAAGACCAACAATAGCTTATTTTGGGATTGAGGAAGAAGATCTTGATGAGAGAGTAACAATTCGTCCCGTTTGCCAACGAATGAAAAAAGTTGTTGAGGCTTTGGCAGCGAAATATCCGCAAATTGATTTCTTTTACGTTCCCGTGGACGTTATTTGGAGACGAGGAAACATGACACGGCAGCAATTCAAAGAAGCATTTAATATTGAAGATGTTTTTCCCCAAACCGTCATGTACGCCCGCCACGACGTCCTCACCGGCAAGACGTATGACAAGAACGTGAAGATAGACGTTTCAATAGGAGGGCCTATGGATGATCGATTTATACCAAGTTGGATTAAGCAATATGCTGGTTGGATTGACTTTAACATAACTAATAAATATGATGATAAGCCTTACACTGCAAGATGGAATGGTGATACCTTAGTACAAGTACAAAAAGTGAGCCAATAAAAAAGAGGTGTGTCTTTTTGAATTATAGAAAAATAAGCTTGTTACTACAAATTTTAGGGTTACTATTATTATTGCTACATTTATTACTCTTTGTAGTCGCTCAAGATGATGATATTTTTAGTAGAAGAGCAGGCGGTGGTAGGGATGATCCTTATGAATTGAAAGGACAGATTGAGGATGCTGTTTTGCAGCGTCAGGACTTTAATGGTGTGCCTTTAGTATCAATCACTGCAACAACCTTACATGGAATTGTGACCTTCCCAGCTGGCTCAACAGTATCTGTTTCTGGCGGGGTCATAACGTCAAGTTCTGTTGATTATGCTGCGGAAAATGATGTACAATTATGGTTTGGAAATAATGTGGTATTAGGTAACGGCGGCGTAACTGCATCAACCATTGATGAGTTTAGCGTGTGCGGCGTATCACTAACAGGAATAAACAATCTCAACTACAATTCAGCTTCTCAAACATTAACCTTTGGTTCTGCCGCTATTCTTTTCTTGAACTATCCTCTTGCAAGTATTGAAGATGCCGCCAGCACAACCATCACGTTCAATAATTGTGTTATTGCCAAGATAGAAACCGTTTTCAATAAAGATGCCGAGCTAGTCTTCCAAAACCCTCTCTCGTCAAATTCCAACACATTCCTGCCCAACACGAACTTTGCCGATCTTGATAGTGATGGCTTGGGTGACAGCTTGGAAGATACCAATGGGTTGAACAAGAACAATAAAGACACGGATGGCGATGGACTTGATGATTATGATGAAATGATGCGCTACCCGACGGATGCGAAAAACAAGAACACGCTCGGCCGGTCGGACAAGGAATCAGTCGAGCTAATGGCTAATGGAAGCACCAGCCAATTCTTCTATCAAGGAAAAGACTTGGTCAAGGAACTCAACCTATCCAAGAACAACTTTTTCGTTGACTCCGATCATGATGGCATCAGCGACATCAAGGAAGCAACCCTCAAGTATGACTACAAGAATAACGACATGGACGATGATGGCTTAAACGACGGATTCGAAGTACGGCACGGGCTGAATCCGAAAGAACAAAACCGCCTTGACAGCTTTCTCACAAAACAATGCACCGACTGCCTGCTGAAAGTGAAAGGAAAAGAAGGGGATAAAGTTGCTCTCGAATTTAATAGTGGCTCTTTTACGGCAGTAGCTGATGAGGGCATGATGGTCAGCGTCGGCAATGCCGACAAGAACGTCATCGAACACGCCGCAGTCCAAGACGATGCTGTCATCACGCACTCCATCACCGAAAGCCAAGAAACCATCACGAACACTAACGCCGACACCAGCATTCATTACGGCCACTACACTGACCACGTCCGTCACGGATCGTTCAGCATCATCATGGACAAGGCAGCAAAGAACATCACCAAAGCAACGCTCGACTCGCCCGGCATCTACTACCACGACGTCCACGACGACCCCGCCTACAAGCTCAGCCCTGAACAGGCAGCGTCAATCATCCCCCAACTCCCGCCCAACCCCTTCTACGGTGACCTCAACCAATACTACGCCGTGCCAGACTACAGCTTCGCCGCCAGCTACGCCATCTACCGCCCGGCAAACCAGCCACGCTACACCATCACCTTCGACAATAAGCAAAGCGAACAGGATGCCTTCATCCACAACAACAGTTTAGAACTCACCGGCATCATCACCTACCAGCGCCCAACCTTCCACTTCTTTGACAAAGAAAGAACAATGAAACTGACAACAACAGAATACAAAAACAACCAAACAATAAAAGAAGCAGCAGAAGATGCATCTTTGTATCCTATCATGCCGGAATCATACAAGCTCACCAACGTCATCGAAAGCAGATCAGCACAAAACACCTTCACGCTCACCCTTTACCGCGCTATTCAAGCAGACGTGATTGCTGACGGAAAAGACTACGACCTCTCCTTCGACGACGTGAAAATTACTGGCACGAATGCAACAGAGACATGGAACTGGACAGCAAGCAAGCCCAACGCCATCCGAAGCTTCCAAAACACAAGATTCCCCTGGAAGATGCAAGACAAAAACGGAATCATCACCCAAAGCGTTGACGGAAAAGACGTTCTCCAGCTCTACTCGGCAATCGACGGCCAGAAAAGGCATTTTGATGCAATGATCGCAGCCTATCGCCTTCCCCAATGCGAGGAATGGGCAAAAGAATACCAGCAGGAAGAAACACTCCCCCGATGGGCTTCACAAAACCTTCACTAAAAAAAGCGCAGATGGCGGCATTTGCCGTTGTCGGAATCATCCTGCTTCTTGCAGTGCTGTTTCTCAGTTTCTCCGTCAAGAACGAGAAAGGAGAAAGCCTCTTCTCTTCCCTGTTCAGCACAAAACAAACAGCAGCGCTGTACGAAAATGTTGAGCAGCAGTGCCTTGCGCTGACAGCAGAATGTTCCTTTTACGCCCAGGGGTTAAATGGCGGCTGGTTTCAGAACAAGCCGTTGGGTGATGAGGCATCCTTCCGCCAGAACACCGGTGAATTTATCAAGGCAGCATACGGCTCTTGCTTGGGAGAATACTCCAAAGAGTTCGACGGCATCCCTGTTTTCCAGACAACAGCCAATCCAACCGTCATGTTCCGAAGCAATGGGACGCTGGTTGAGGTTGAAAAAGACGCCTATCTTGAAGCACGAGGCGCCATCGTCAAGCTTCCCTTCTCCACGGCAGACATTCAAGCCAATCCGGCGAATGCCATTCATACCGCATCGTCAACAAGCCTGCACGACCTTCAGAATTACCAGATTGGCATGCCAAGAACAGTGTTCCAGGCGCCAAATGACATTCACGTTCTCAACGACACGGCAACAAGAATAGGCGGCAAACCGTACCTGTTCGTGTTTTGGCGGTAATCTGTTTTTCACCGCTGCCCTTCGTTAATGCCAATAAAAACTTCCCGAAGAACATCATGAAGGGACTGCTTTGCGCCCATGAGCTTTTGTTGGGCGTCGGCTTTCATCCTGCTGATCATGCTCCTGCCACGCGCTTGAAGGAGTTTCCGCTGCTGCTTTGCAAAGGCGCGCTCTGTTGAAGGAGCATTGCCGACCTGTTTCAGCGCTGGTGCGATGGTGCGTTCATATTCTTCCAGCATAGACGCTTCAGCATTGGCGGCAAATGACCGATGCGTAGCTTCCAACTCCATTTCTGTGCGCTTCTTGATATTTTCAAAAACCTGCCTTGGATCATAGCCGAATTTGACGGCATCGCGCTTAATCACGTCAATGATGTCTGCCGGACGTGTTGTTAGAGGCATGTCAAGTGAATGAAGCGTTTCCTTCGTTAAACGGATAACATCCTGATGCGCTGGAAATGCCGTTCGTTGGGAAGGATGCTCTTCTTCCCCTGATGGATCATCAGCTGCTGGTGGACCATAGTACAGCATTGGCGCAAGGAGCTTGCTGTAGGCATGCACAATCTCGTCAAGGTCATGGACGCTGATGCTTTCCGGTGCCTTGTCCGTGTAAACGCCTTTCGCCAATGACGGGTCATTTTTTTTCCTGCTGAAAGCTTCCCGCCCAGAATTGCCTGTCAACTGCTCCACGCCGTGAACAGTTGTCTCAAAAAATCCTTGCCGGACAAGGCCGCCAAACTCTTCAAGAATGATGGCGATCTCGCCCTCAATGCACAGTTGTTCAGGGAAAGCCCTTTTTCTTCTTTCTTCTCCCGACCCTGTTCCCAGTCCTTTATTTGCCGGCTCTGCAAGATACGCCATCACGCTCTGGCGAATGCCAGTATAAACATGATATGCTTGAGCAATCTCTCCGTTTCCATGAAACGAGGCTGCCCATGCCCCCAATTGATCGTGGATTGGGGAGAGGGCGTACAGGAGCTGCTTGTTCTGCGGCGCAACAACATTGCCGCGAAGCCAATTGAGGACAGTATCCCATGAAACGCCTTCTTTACGAATTGTTTGGGCGTACTCTGCCACACGACCGTGAACAAGGTCGGCGCTTGCGCGATAGGCGGCAACGGAAACATCCCTTTGGCCCTCCTTTAAGATTTTTTCCTCAAGATGGTCTTCTGGAACGCCGCCAAGCGTGCCAACAGGACTGCCAAGTTCCTCTGCAGCGCTTCCAAAAGCAAGGCCGCGGAGCAGGTTGGTTCTCAGCCTTGGCACATACACTCCTTGCGAGTTTTTTTCAAACAAGAGATCTTTTGCCCGCGCATAGCGATCGTCTCTTCTTTCGAGAGCCTCATCAATAGTATCAAGTGCGATAGCCGCATGTTCTTTTTCAAAAATGACGATGTCGCCTTCGGCCAAGAATTCAGGCTCCTTTCTGACATAACCGCCGAGAGGGGATCGTACATACGCTTGCTGCCGCTGGCTCAGCATGGTTGTTCCAGCCTCTGTCTTAACAAGGTATAACGCCATGAAGAGGGGTGAGGGTGAGATATATTTAAACCTAATCCTGTGCCAAATCGGCTCTGTCCAGAATGTCGGGAATGGCACTGCTGCCGAGCGAAGTCATCCGTTCCCGGACGATGGCTGAAGACTCGGTTTCATGGCCGATTCCATAAGTGAACGGAGCGCAGCAGTGCCATTCCCCACTGAAATGGGCGGTGCTGCTGCGCTCTGTTCGCGTTTACTCTTCGACCGTTCACCGAGTATCCGTGCATTGGCTGGAAAGCCTGGGCACGTCGCTAGGCAGCAGCACCGCCCATGAGGAGATCCGGGACAGAGCCTGCCAAATCAAAAACAATATAAACCACCTCCCCCCTGCATAGGGTATGGCAAAGAAATATGCTTTTCTGGTCATCGCCCTTCTTGTAGTGGGTGTTCTTTTCCTTTCCGCCTGCAGCAAGGAAACGATTGTCACGACCAATGGAGGTTCTGAGAATGATGATGGAACCAGCGTTGACGAGACTGTTTCCATTGAAGACATTCCTGACGAGGTTGCTAATATCGGGAACATCGATAATGAAGAAGTGTTCACTCCAAAGAATCCTGACACGCTCACCTGCGATGAAGTCATCAAGCAGGCAGAAGTCGACTTTGGAAATGCCAAGAAGCGCCTGGCAAAGGGTGAAACAGTCCTGTTCAAGGCCGCAAATGCTCTCGAGGCTGCCCAAACAAGCGGCAATGAGGCAGACCTTCAGGTAGCGCAGGCAGCTTTTGACACGGCGTTCAAGAAGGTCGGTGACTTCCGAAAGGATGTTGGCAGGTACAAGCTTGTCTATAATCAGGTCAAGACGAATGTAGACTGCCCGGCAGCAGGCAATGGCGAAGGCACTACCGCGAATTCATCTAAGACTGACTAATCTGATTTTCTCTTAATCCCTGTATTTATGGCCAAAGACAATCTTTTCAAGGTACATCTCTTGAAGTTCGCTATTGTAGGAAAAAATAACCCTCCATTTTCCAATCCGTAATCTACAACTTCCTTTTAAATCATAATGGAGATGTTTGTATCGTGTTGGATCTTCTGCAGCTTCTTCAACCTTTTCTTTAATTCTCTTCTGTATCTGAGAATCCAACCTATTGAAGTCTTTGGAAAATTCCTTTGTCGGGAGAATATTATAACTCATCCCAATCATCAAACTCTCTTTTTTCTACTTGCTGCCTTGCCTTCTTGTAAGACGCCATGAATTCAGAATCAGCCATGAGCTCTAATGATTCGACTATTGAGTCAAATTCATCTTTTACGCGGACAAGGTCGATAATAGCGTCCCGCTTCACCATAACTGTTTCGCCGCTCATGGGTGATAATAAAGAGGGGTAGTTAATAAACTTTGCTTTTGACGAGGCTCTGTCCCGAATGTCGGGAATGGCACTGCTGCCGAGCGTAGTTATCCATTGCTCGTCAATGAATGAAAGACTCGGTGTCACAGCCGGCTATATGTGCCGACGGAGCGCAGCAGTGCCATTCCCCTCCGAAATGGGCGGTGCTGCTGCGCTCTGTTCGCGTTTGCCAATCGCCCACATCCCAAGTATCCGAGCATCCACTTAGGATATTGGACACGTCGCTTGGCAGCAGCACCGCCCATGAGAAGATTCGGGACAGAGCCTTTTGACGACATACCTTTATAAAGATGTGGGGGATAATATCTTCTCATGCCTCTTCAAATACGCCCTGCTGAAGCATCAGCCCACGCTCTTTCCATGCCGGACTGGCAGCGCTTGGCGTGGGAAAAGCATCATCAGCAGTGCAAGCGCTCCAGGCTGTCGGACATCCACCTGTACGGAAAGGGCATCCCTGTTTCTTCCAAGACGATCGACTTCCTGCTGGATGATTCCTTCACGCAGCACGAAAGCCCTGGATTTGGGCAGGAGCATCCTTCGATCCAGCGAGCCCAGCCGCGTCCTGTTTCCAGCGAGGAACATCACGATCTTCCTTCTCCATCTGCCAATCGGATTCCTGATACTGATGAAGAAAAAGACAGTAAAAAAGCAAAAAGCGACGAATCTGCTTTTGCCACAGCAGAGAAAATCATCGCCGGCCAGTGCATCTGCTGCAACACCGTGTTCCAGCTGGAAATCATGGAAAAAGTCGGAACTATAGACAATGTGGATGTCGAGATCCGCAAGCTCCAGCAGGGCGGCCAGGCAAGGATGAGGGAGTCGTACGGCTCGATGGCCAGCGCTGGCGCTGATTATACTCCACGCGACAATAGGGAATCGCGGATCACCTACGATGCTGCCCCGTCCAGTTCAAGCTATGACGTGCCGGGCAGCAGCGGAGAGTATAAATAGGAGTTCTTGCATAATTGCACAATCACACTGCCATGAAGCCAGCAAAACAATCAGCGCCAACCCAGGCTCTGCCAGCGTTAGAGAAAAAGCAGGGAAAGAAGGATCCTTATCAAGAGATCATTGATATGCTGGACTCTTATGAAGAGGGCTGTGCCAAGCTGACCATGGCCGACGCGCGCGACGAGTGCTGCGCCCACCAGCCGCTGCAGCCTGCTGGCCAAGCCCATCCCTTGCATGCTTCATCCTGCTTACCGGCATCGGCAGAAGAAAAGGAGATAAGGAAGAGATCGGAAAAGAAAAAAGGCTAAACAAGGATAAAAAAGAGGATGTGACCAGTGCAATACCCCCTCATCGTTTCCAATCTCCGAAAGAGGTACAAGTCGAACGGGAAGATCATTGACGCGCTTCGCGGGATATCCTTCACCGTCAGGAAAGGGGAGATATTCGGCCTGCTCGGCCCCAACGGAGCAGGAAAGACAACCACAATCAACATCCTCACCGGGCTCCTTTCTCCAGACTCCGGCAGGATCAGATTTTTTGGAAGAGCGCCCTGCGAGGAGACCAAGAACAGGATCAACACGGCAACAGCGTACACCATGCTGAACGGTGACATCACGGTATTCCAGAACCTTCACATCTATGCCATGATCTACAACGTCCCGCATGCCAGGAAGCGTGTCGAGGAGCTGCTTTCCAGATTCCGCATCACGGCGCTGCGCGACACGCGCGTCTATGACCTCTCGACCGGCCAGAAAACAAGAGTGAACCTGTGCAAGTGCTTCATCAATGACCCAGACCTTGTCTTTCTCGACGAAGCGACCGTAGGGCTTGATCCTCACATTGCATACCAGGTGCGCCAGGAGCTCCGCAAGACCAAGGCGACCATCGTCTTCACCTCCCACATCATGAGTGAAGTAGAGGAGCTGTGCGACCGCATCGCCTTCATCAGCAAGGGGAAGATCCTGAAAGTCGCAACGCCCCAAGGCATCAAGAAGCTGGTCAGGAAGAATACGTTTGTCATCCAGTTCCTCTCCAAGCCCGTCAATGCAGACAGGATACTGAAAGAATTCCCCATCACCGCGCACAAGGACAACAAGATATCCATTGAGCTGAAGTCCGGCAAAGACATCCAGCGCGTCATCCACCGCCTCATCACGTCCGGCTTTGAGATCCGCGACTTCCACATCAAGAGGCCGACGCTCGACGAGATATTCATCAAGATCGCTGAAGACGAGGAGCGCGGCCAGGAACTGCTGGCGCAGGATGATTGCGAGGAGGAAGCAGCATGAGGCTCTACCGCATCAATGCCCTGCTGCTGAAGTACTGGTACGTCACCATCAACAGCATGGACAGGATGTTTGACATCATCTACTGGCCTATCATCGGGCTGGTCGTGTTCGGCTTCACGGCGCTCTACATCAAGAGCGCTGCTGACATCCCTTCTATCTTCGCCTTCCTCATCGGCGGCACGATCCTGTGGTCCTTGTTCACCCGGATCCAGCAGGACATCGGCGTGTACATCCTGGAAGACTTCTGGAGCAGGAACATCGCCAACACGTTCGCCACGCCGGTCACTGACAGCGAGATCTTCTTGTCGGTCACGATCTTCGGCATCATCCGGTCCGTCATCAGCTTCTTGGTGATGGCGACGATCGCTGCGGTATTCTATCATTTCAACCTGTTCACCGGCGGGTTGGCGGCGCTGGCATTCATCATCCCGCTCTTCCTGTTCGCGTGGGGCATCGGCCTCATGACGAGCGGCATCATCTTCCGCTACGGCACGAGGATGCAGACCTTCACCTGGAGCGTGGGGTATCTGATCGAGCCGTTCTCTGCCGTGTACTACCCGCTCACCACGCTTCCGGTCATAATGCAGAAAATCGCGCACGCTCTGCCGACGATGTATGTGTTTGAGGGATTCCGGCTCGGATTTAATGGCGTGTTCTCCTGGCACCACTTCAGCTGGGCGATGGGGCTGTCCCTCTGCTATCTCCTGGCCAGCTATTTTATCTTCGTGTCATCCATCCGCTGGGCGAGAAAGACAGGATTCCTGACAAAGTATTAGGGCCTTGCTCTGTCCTGAGTCCCGATTAAAGGGGCGCTGCAACAGGAAAAAAACAAAATAAAAAAAGAATAAAGTATCTGATAACTTATGACCTTTCTGGTCTGTGTTTTTGATAGCAGTCTCTACAGTATACAGGCCGCCCTTCTTTCGGCTTGAACGGGACTTCGCACTCTTTTCCGCAATCACCGCAGGTTGCCTTATGCATCTCCCGTGGACCATCAAATCTGCGAGGGCCACCGCCACTGTTCGAATCTCTATCCTTAAATCCACCGCTTCTAAAGTCTCCCATAGTCTCTATTCCTCCGAAACACCAAGAAAAGGCTGTTTCGTTCTGTTATGGCCACCAAACTAGAGGTTGGTTATAAAGGTATCTGATGGCATGGCTAGTTAAGAAATTTAGAAAACTTTATATACAACTTTGTTTTACTTAAAGTACTACCATGGAAGCTATCGCTAAAACCAGGAAAATGGGCGGGTCGCTGATTGTGACCATACCAAAAACTATCGTTGAAGAAGAAGGGCTTGTAGAGAATCAGGCTGTCAAGATAGATATCGAACGAGTGAGAAAAAGCGGGTTTGGGTTATTTAAAGGGACTGGTTCTTTCGATAAAGAAAGTGAATTGGGAGGACAACTGGAAAAATGAGCCTTTTCGTCGTAGACGCTTCAGCATGGGTAGAATATTTTGAAGGTTCTCCTGCAGGAGAACAAGTGAAAGAGCTTATTGAGAATGCTAAACATGATATCTACACTAACCTGTTTACCCTTGCTGAATTATCAAGCTATTATCACAAAAAAGGGAGAGATTTTGCTGAGGTAAGAAAGTTGCTTATCTCTCTTTCACTTATCCATTTTACCGATTTATCTTTTGTTGAAGAAGCAGGAAAGCTTCATGCGCAGATGAGGAAGGAAAGGAAGAGCATCAGCTTCGGTGATGTTTTTGTTCTTCTTACCGCAAGAAAGCTTCGCGCAAAGATTATTACGAAGGATGATGATTTTCGAGGGCTTCCGGAAGCGATTATTATTAGATAGTCTTTCTCATACCTTTTTATCCCCCTTCTTCTTAACCTTTTCCATCAGCTCCTCAACAACTCCATCGCAAAGATAAGTATAGTAATATTGGTCGAAATGGATAACAGATTCATGGGACTGGATGACGTCGCTGAATTTTTCCTTGATCGTGATAAGGAAGTCCCGCAAATTCTTGGCATTGCTGAAGAACATCATTAAAGAGATATCCCAAGTTCCGATCTGTTCCAGAAGAGCAAAGAAGCGGTCATCTTCAAAGATATACCTAAAAAATTCAGCTTTTCTTTTTGCTGAAATGCCGCGGAACTTTATCATGGTTGTTGTGTATTGGTGGTTAAGAAGGTGATAATTGAGCCGGATGATAAATCCCTTAATTATCTTACTGATGATAAGCTTTTTGATGCGATAATCAACAGCATCCTTTGACAAGCCAAGCTTTTCTCCGAGGCTGATCAGAGGCATTCTGGAATCTTCG
The DNA here is from genome assembly GCA_016180035.1 of Candidatus Woesearchaeota archaeon. GTDB lineage: Archaea > Nanobdellota > Nanobdellia > Woesearchaeales > UBA12501 > JACPCA01. The sequence goes on along the minus strand of JACPCA010000006.1, from coordinate 3,006 downwards.
TGAATCATTTTTAGAAGAAGGATGTCTTTCCCATCAAGATCAGTGAGATAAAACTGTTGGTGTTTCCGTGATTGAAGCTCTTTGCTGTACGGGAAGCGAATGGTGGATTTTCTTTCTTTGTTTTTCTTCGCGCCGCTTGCGAACTGCGGGCCTTTATGCGTAAAATTCTTTACTGCAACAACCATGTAATCATTAAGAAATTCTTTGATCGGGGAGATGATACTGTCAAGAATATCTTCATACTTGTTGAGATGGATTGTTTCAAACATCAAAACGATCTCCCATTTTCCGCCAGTTTCAATGACCCAGTTGATATGCTTGTTCTGGAGGAAGGCGTTGATGATGCTTTCCATCTTACCATGTGGTGTTGCATGGAATTGAAGGTAGGCGCAGTACCGATATACACCAAGCAGATTAACATCAATGATCGTGAATGTATCCGTGATGATGCGCTTTTGCCGGAGCTGTTGGTAGCGGTAATTGATAACTTCAGGGCTTGTCTGAAGCGCCTTTGCTATTTGTGATAATGGCGTTCTGCTGTTTACGGCAAGAATGGAAATAATCTCCCTGTCTTTTGCGTCAAGGCGCACGGGACTGGCATGCTTTGGTGCGAGAATCTCTGCATGCCGATAACTGCCGCCATTAATCAGCGCTCTTTCCTGATGGCTAATTTTCTTCATAAATTTTATAAAAAGCTATGTTTATATATAAAATTTACGCTATTTTCAATATTTTTATCAATAAGTTTTATATTTTGTTGGATTCTTCCTTTGGAAAGATATGCAAAAGTGGCTGGAGGAAACACACCATGGCACAGAAGGAAGCAGAACAGCAATATCTCCCGATTATAGTGGCAATAAGAAATGTATACGCGCCACTAACGGCTGAACAGGAAGGGGCCTTTGGATTGAGAACGGCAAAAATGATGCTTTTTCCAAACATAAGTACAGGAACGTCAGCGCCAGGCATGGTTCTTATTCGCGGCGAAGACATAGAGAAAGCCATCAGGCGATCTGATGCGGCTGATCAAGAAACGAGAGAACACCCGATAAATGGCATGGTATTTTGCCCAATGGCTGGCAACATAGAAGAAAACAGTTTGATTGCAATGCCGAGAGATATTCCAAACTTTTTTGGGCTTTTTTACCCTCATGATGCTGCCGTGGCATACGGCTCTTCTGCTTTGGGTAAAAAAAGTACAGCAGAAGGAAGTACCCCGAATGAACTTGCCGATACTGGCCTTGTTGGTTTTGTGAAGCGAATACAATCTGACAACCCCGGCATGACAAGAGTCTATGACCATGGCGCACAACATCTTTGGCCAGTTCATTTCTCCATGAGATCGCCAGATGAAGCCAGCGGCCTCATCCGCAAGCTTCGGGAAGACCCGATGCGATATAAAACAGCCTAAGGCTTGCTCGCAAAAAGCGGACACTGTTTTCATTTATCGGCACTTTGCCCTGTTTATCAATCCTAACGGTATCTCACTGAGACGATAAGTTGACACTGTCCAAAAGCGTAACTTTAATAAGGAAGCAATACTTTGTGAATGATATGGCACAGCGATTTCATGTCCTTATCGAACAAGATGAAGATGGCGGCTATGTTGGCCACGTCCCAGAGCTTCAGGGTTGCCTGAGCCAGGGAGATACTCTCGATGAGCTGATGAAGAACATCAGAGAGGCTATCGAGCTTTGCCTTGAGGTTCAGGCCGACGACCAAAAGATGAATGCTGAAAAAGAAAGCAGATTTGTTGGGGTTCAAGAGATTGTCGTATCATGAAGCTTCCTTTGATGTCTTCTCAGGAGTTGTGCAGATTTTTACAGAAAGAGGGGTTTGTTCTTGTCCGCCAGAAAGGAAGCCATCGATTTTATAGGCATTCTGATGGAAGAACAACGGTTGTTCCAATGCATTCCAACAAGGATATCAAGCGTTCACTTCTTCTTGGCATCCTTCATGAAATAAGGACGACTCGTGAAGAATTTATGGAGAAGATGGAATATGTTTAAATAAAATTGAAGTGTAAGAGCCTATCTCCGTAGATGGTTCAGCGGCATAAAGTCAAACGCCAGCAATCCGGCAGCAAGGGCGTTGCGGGAGTTATTTCACACAGGGACACAGCCATATCAAGTGCCAAAGCGATGCGTTCGAAGCTGCTGAACGCGCATAATTGGTATCTACTGAGATAGGCCTAAAAGAGGCTGGACTAAAACCGAAACCAATCTAAGTCTAATGGAACAAAAATTTCTCCAGAAAAATGTCCTTTCCCTTCTTTCAAATATCTCTTCTTTCTTGTATCTAAAGTCTTATCCTCTGTATGAAACACGACTAATTTCTTCGCATTAATCTTTGCCGCATTCTCCGCAGCTTCTTTCATTGTGCTGTGGTTCTTAGGGTGTGGCTCAAAAATCTTCTGCTCGGTGTCTAAACAAAACGCATTATGAATAAGTACATCGCAATCTTTTACCAAATCTGTATAATGTTCTCTTAACGGCTCGTCTCCCAAAAACGATAATTTGGTCCCATCAGGAAATGTAATAACACAACCCATCTGGGGACTGTTGTTACTCTTAACATCAAAGAATTGAAGCTTCCAACCATCTACTTTGTGAACATCTCTATCCCCAACAATAACAAGATTAAGATGTTTCTTTGCTTCTGCATAATGCCTTCTAGCAACAAGATGGAATAAAGAATCAACAGCCTCTTTAACAACTTTTGAGCAAAACAAATTTACTTTGTGCGTTCCCACTTCTTTTTTTGATAATGCTCTCACAATTGGAACAATCCCCAAAATATGGTCGCTGTCATAATGAGTAATAAAAATAGTTCTTAATTCCAATGGGTCTTTTTTTACCTTATGAAACTGCACTAAAATATCGTGCCCACCAGCAGTATCAAGCAATAGATTAAGTCATGTTTCATAAATAGAGTTATATTTCCTGAGAAATTTTTTTGTCCTTTTATTCAGAACAGATAGGCTTTGGTGCGGCCGATTCACACTTA
>JACPCA010000064.1 GCA_016180035.1 Candidatus Woesearchaeota archaeon | reverse complement strand
ACAATGTCTTGTCATTCACGATGCTCACCGGCTTGGTGCAGCGGAATGTTTTTTTCCATGCTTCAAACGCGCCATAAAACTTGTCGTTCGTCACGATGATGATCTCGTCCACCCCATCAACGTGTTCTATCTGAGAAATGATGCGCTCGACAAGAGGCTTCCCGCCGACGGGAAGAAGAGGCTTCGGCACCGTCAACGTCAAAGGATACAGCCTTGTGGCATAGCCCGCAGCTAAGATAAGCGCTTTTATTGTTTCCACCCCGACCAAACAGGATTGTCAATTGCCACGCAGCTGCCTTCACTATTTTTTTGCTGGCTTGGCACGATGTTTTTTAATATGTTTCTTTGCCTTTTTTACTTGTCTCTTTACCCGTTTCTGATGATGAGACGCGGATCGGCCAACCGTCTTCTGGTGCGCACCGCGATTTTTCCCGGCATGTTTTTTCGCGGCAGACAAGCCCGTTCTCTGGCTCTTCTGCGTTGATTTTTCGTGTACGGGCTTCTTTTGCGGCGATTTTTTTTGCACAGGCTCTTTTTTCTTGTCAACAGCATCCTGGACGGGATTCATGGCCTCCACGGAGATTTTCTGGACCTTCTCCTGCAGGATAGGGTCATGGAGGAGCGTGGTGACAAACGACACCGGGTTTCTTACGAGCCGAGGCTCTTTGGCGTACAGCCGATTCTTTTTCTCGATCACGACCTGGTGCCGTTCCCGAAACATCTTCACGTGTTCCCTCTCTTTTTTCGGCGGGCCATGCAGCAGGAGGTATTCAGACAACAGCACCGGCGGCACGGTGATGTACAGCGTGGCTGGCTTGCCGGGCGTCCAGTCCCATCCCTTGCTGAGGATCTCGAAACCATGCTCCTGAAGCTTGGAACAGAAATAGTCCAGGCATTTTACCACTTTTGCGCCCTGCACATCTGTCTTTCCCGGCTGGGGGATTGCGGTGAACACAAACAAGGTATTCTTCTTGGCATGCTGCTTGACGTCGGCAATGGAGAAGGGCTTCTTCACGAATGCAGAAACGCTTTGATGCTTGAGAAATTCTTTTGCCGCAGCCCGGAACCCCTCAAACTTTTCAGTGCCAAGCGCTGCTGCAGCGTTCCGCAGGGGCTGGACAGGATCAATGACGATTAAGGCAGACTGGGTTTTGGCATCGGTCAGGACCGAAAGGGCCTGCTCTTTTGACGAGTACACCTTGTTCGGATCGATCACGTCACCCTCTTTCCATCTCTGGCTGGCTTTGAGCAGGTTGAGAAAGCCGCCGGCATGGATCGTCAAGATGTCAAGCACATGGCCGGAAAAGCCGGCGATGTAGGACTCGGCGCCATAAAGATAGTGGGCCTTGCAGAACGCTTTCGAAAGCCGGATCTCATCCCGAAACTGAGGATAATTCTTGACCCACTGGACGTGCAGGGGGCTGCAGTCTGTCACATTGGCAGCATTGTTCGGGTCATAGATGTCCAGGACAGGGATGATCTCGTACCGTAGGTCCCCTTTCACCTCAAAATAGTCACGAGAGCCGTGAAGTGTGGTGACGTTCCGAAAACATCGCTGAAGAACCACTTCCAGTATCCTGGAGATGTCATGAAACTTGTAGAAATAATCAAATTTGACAAAAATGTCGCAGTCATGGTCATCTTTGAGGAAGGTTCCTTTTGNNNNGGTTCCCTTCGCAATGCTCCCCCCAGCAACTGCCCGAGCCCTTATTTTCTGGCGTTTTAACTCGTTATTGAGCTTTTTGAGGATGCGATCCACTTTAAGAAGAACTTCTTGCTCATTGGGAGTAATAGCCAGTAATACTGATTGAAGCACGCCCATAGTGCCATTTTTGAGGATAAGGGAAGTATAAAATGATTGTGGTACAAAAGGCTTGTAGAAAATGTCGTTCCGATGTTGGGTGCCGCGCTTCATTTCATAAAAAAACAATAAAACCGGCAGAGCCGGTAACGGGTTATGGCGCCACCACGCATTGATATAAAAGCCATATCCATTTTTTTGCTCCGCACTATTGAGGAGCAAAAAAATGGAATTGATGACATATTGCGATCGTGGTGGCGCACGTGTCCCGTCACCCGCTGAGCAAAGCGAAGCCGGGTATTTTGTTTTTTAATGGCACGTTTGCGGCGCCCCAAATCTGTGTCCTTTTTAGTCAAAAACAGCGATTTGACGACTAAAAACGAAGAGAGACTTTCTACACAGCCAAAAACAACAACATATTTAAATACCCCCTGTTCCCAGCAGGAAGTGGCCATATGACACCGGGAAGCAAGAAGGTCCTGCTGGATACGAACTTCCTGCTGATTCCTGCCCAATTTGGCGTGGACATCTTTAGCGAGATGGAGCGGATCATCGCCGTCCCATTCACGCTTCACGTCCTGAAAGCAACCATAGATGAAGCAGGCCGGATCATTCGGCAGCAGCGTGGCAAGGATAAAGCAGCTGCCAAGATTGCCATCCAGCTGGTGAAAGCAAAAAACATCGGCATCATCCCCTCCGATCAATCCTACGCGGACAAGGCCATCATCGACCTTGTCGAGAACGACCCTGATGAATGGATAGTCGCAACCCAGGATGCTGGCCTGACAAGCGAGCTGAGGTCAAGAAACATCCCGATCATCACGCTCCGAAAAAAGAAGCATCTGATCATGATTGAATAGGCAGTTTGAAGCAGGCCAATATCCTAAAAATACGCAAAGAATAAAAACAAGCACGAATCGCCGATAAAAAAACAAGCGATACCACTCATAACCAACAGACAAACGGAGCAGCCATGTTTTACAATATCAAGATTCAGGACCACATCCGCGTGCCGCCGAAGCTCTTCAGCAAGAGCGTCAAGGAATCCGTCATCCAGCGCATCAGGAAGAAGTATGACGGATTCATTTCTAAGGAATTTGGCATCGTGATCGACGTTGCTGACATTGACACAATTTCTGAAGGAGTCATCATCCCTGGAGACGGGGCATCGTATTACGACACCACGTTTGACCTGTTCGTCTATCGCCCGGAACTCCAGGAGATTGTTCTCGGCAACATCCGCGACATTGCAGACTTTGGCGCGTTCATCAATCTCGGCCCTATCGAAGGCATGATCCACGTCAGCCAGACCATGGACGACTTCGTCTCGTTCAGCAAGGAAAAAGTGCTGAATGGAAAAGAGACCAAGAGAAGCCTCCGCGTCAGTGACAGATGCAAGGCGCGCATCATCGCTGTCAGCTACAAGGATGTTTCTAACCCTAAACTCGGCCTCACGATGCGCCAGCCCCAGCTCGGCAGGCTTGACTGGATCGAAGAAGATGCCAAGCCGAAGGAAGGCCCCGCAGAAAAAGCCCCTGCTCCAAAGAAGGAAAGCAAGAAAGAGGAAAAGAAATAAATAGGTGAACCGAACGCATGGCAAAAAAGAAAGTATGCAAGCAGTGCAGGATGTTTGTTGAGGAAGAAGAATGCCCCAACTGCAAGAGCGGCCTGTTCACGACGACATGGAAAGGAAGGCTTTCCGTCATCAATCCTGAAAAATCAGTCATTGCCAAAAACATCGGGCTCAAGGCCAAGGGTGAATACGCAATAAAAATCCGGTAAGAACACGGATCACAAACCATCATGAAGATCGAAATCATAAAGGAACGGGAAACGCCATTGCTGTCAAGGACGAGGGCAACGCTCAACGTGGAGTATGAAGGAGCAACACCCTCGCGCATGGCGCTGCGGAAAGAGATTGCAAAGAAAGTCGGAAGCGATGAGAAGCTGACGGTCATCCGCCATGTGTACACGAAGTTCGGGCGGCAGAAGGCAAAGGTCATCGTGAACATCTACAAGACAGAGAATGACATGATGTCCGTCGAGCATGCCAAGCTCATCAGCAAGCATCTCGGCAAAAAAGAAGCAAAGGAAGGCGCAGCGGGAGAAGCAGAGCCTGCTAAGGCAGCAGCATGATTCATGTAGCAAACACGGTATAGAATAAACGCATAGGATAAAAAAGCTCACGAAAACCATGGCAGAGAAGGATAAAAAACCAGCGAAGAAGGGCGGAAATAGGGTGTACCAGAATTATGCTGCTTCCGGCCAAAGGCTCGAGAGAAAAAACAAGACCTGCCCAAAATGCGGGCCATCAGTCTTCATGGCCATGCACCGGGATCGAGTGACCTGCGGCAAGTGCAGGTATATGGAAATGAAGAGGAAAGAATAAGGAAAGCATACCGGTAATTTCTAAACTTTTTTTAGAATATGAATAGAATATAAAGATGCGCTCTACCACATGAGGGATACCCTCATTTCCCAACAAACACGCCTTCCATGACAATATCCTTCAGCGGCTTGCGCTGGTTGGGCCGTTCTGCTTTCTGGTAGCTTTCCGGCAGGCTCTCCTTTGGGCCCTTGATGCCGATAGCGATCATGGCTTCGACATCATAATTCTCCGGAATCTTCAAGGACATCCTGGCTTTCTTGGAATCAAACCCTTCCATGCCATGCACGACAAGGCCTCGGGAGGTACCTTCCAAAGCAAGGTTTTCCCATGCGGCTCCAGCGTCGAATGAATGCGTCTTGGATTGGCCGTTATTGTGATCAAATGTCTTTTTTGACGCCACGACAACGAGCACTGCAGCGTTCTGCGCCCACACCCTGTTGCCCTCGACAAGAAGGTCAAGAAAGATACTCCATTGCTTGGTGTTGCGCTTGGCGTACAGGAAGCGCCACGGCTGGTTATTGTAGGAGGACGGAGCCCAGCGTGCTGCCTCAAACAGGGACATCAGCTCCTTATCTTCCAACTCTTCTCCAGTCATCGACCGGGGAGACCAGCGATTCAAGATAAGAGTGTTGATAGGATGATCTGGATGCCGGACAAGCCCTTCTGCCATGGGAGAGAGAAAGGGAAGGGGGAATATAAATGTTTAGATGGTTTGGGCTCTGTAGAAAATCTATCTTCGTTTTTAGCCGTCAAATGCATATTTTCGGCTAAAAAACACGATTTTTGGCGCAGCGATTAATTTCATAAAAAAATAACAAAACCGGCAGAGCCGGTAACGGGTTGCGGCGCCGTCGCCTATTGATTTGTTCTCCCAATCCATTTTTCTTGCTCCTCAACATTGTGGAGCAAGAAAAATGGAAACGAGAGTAATGGACGGAAGCGACGGCGCGTGTGTCCCGTGACCCGCTGAGCGAAGCGAAGCCGGGTATTTTGTTTTTTAATGGGCAGTTCACGGCGCCCCAAATCTAATCAACATTTTCTACAAAGCCTTATCAAACGAATGATTTATAAAGGTGTCAATTTTAATTGTTTGATATGAATTCAAAATATCATGTTCTCCTGTTGGCAATCTTCTTAATCGCAGTAATTTTCATAATTGGTCAAGAGCAAACAATAACTTCACGACAAAGAACCCTTGAAACAGGCAAAATGATTAAAGCACCAGACACGGGAAACATATTATTTGTTCTTAACGGTACTGAGATAGTTGATGGCGATTGTTCTACTGCAAAAAGTTTTGATGAATGGGAAGTAGCTCTTCCAAAAGATTGTGAAGGGGTAGTAAGTTTGAATGTTGCTGATTATTGTGAGTTAGGAAACAAAAAAGGAGAAAATGTAAACAATTATTATTGTAGGCCTGTAAGAGTTATGAAATGCAAAATAGTGTCCCCCTCAGGTGAAGTTAAAGATGTTAAATATTATGGCATCACAAAAGTACTGAAGTGTGAAAATACAAAGGAACAGTTGATTGACATACAGGTTAAATCTTGCAAAAAGGATGATTTTGGACTTGACTGTTCTTAGATTGGTATATAGGACATAGCCAACCTAATAAGAAACTATATAAATAACCTCCTTTTTTTGTCGACTATCTGGATGATTGATGACGGCTTCGGCCAGAATGACAGGAACAGATTTCTTGGTTCCGCCAGGCCACCACATCCCATTCCAGAATCAATAAATAAAGCAGTACCAATCACCGGAAGGAGGCAAGGCCCATGACTCAGGCAGCAGAAAAGGCGTTTGAAGCGATAGAAATTGCAAAAAATACTGGCAAGCTCAAAAAAGGATCGAACGAAGTCACGAAATCCCTCGAAAAGGGGACGGCAAAGCTCGTGGTGATCGCGAAAGACATCACCCCCGCAGAGATCGTCATGCACCTCCCGCTTCTTGCCAAGGAAAAAAATATTCCCTGCATTGAAGTCGGATCGAAAGATGAGCTCGGAGCTGCAGCAGGCCTCAGCGTCGGAACAGCTGCTGTCGCCATCGTCCAGGAAGGCGAAGCAAAGAAGCTCATCAAGGAGCTTGCTGAAGGCCATTAAAGAAGATGATGTTATTGTCAACGTAGTACGAATTCCAACCATCAACCACCGTATAGCATCAACAAAATACGACTATGCCACCGCCAGAAAAACAAGAACGCCCGCAGCGCCCTCGGCGTGACCAGCAGGGACAAGCTCCTGTTGAAGAGCGAAAGGGAAGCGTCTATTTCACTCCAGCAACGCCAGCCCGCGTCGAGGAAGTCATTGACCGCACTGGAGCCAGAGGCGAAGCGACGCAAGTGCGATGCAAGGTGCTGGATGGAAGAGACCGGGACAAGATCATCCGGCGAAATGTCAAGGGCCCTGTCCGTATCGGAGACATTCTCATGCTTCGCGAAACAGAATTTGAAGCGCGCCCGCTCAACAAGAAAGGCAAGGGCATGGCGTAAGATAGCAGAGGAAAACAGAGATGGAATGCACCTTTTGCGGAAAAAATATTGAACGGGGAACAGGAAAGATGTTCGTCCAGAACGACGGAAAGATCCTCTACTTCTGCACAATGAAGTGCGAAAAGAACATGCTCAAGCTCCGAAGAAAAGCGCATACCACTCCTTGGACAAAAGAATTCCGCCGTGAAAAAAAGCCAGGGAAAGAAGGCAGGTCAAATAAAGAGTGAAAAAGAAGAGGCCAGTATCATGATCGAGCAAACCTTAGTGGTCATCAAGCCTGACGGCGTCCAGCGATGCCTTGCAGGGCGGATCATCCAGCGCTTGGAGGATGTCGGCCTGAAAATCGTCGGCATGAAGATGGTATGGGTCAACAAGGAATTTACCCGGCAGCACTACAAGGAGCATCTGGAAAAGCATTTTTATCCCGGATTGGAAGCGCTCCTGACCGTCGGCCCAGTCATCGCCATCGTTATCGAGGGCGTCAATGCTATCGCCCAGGTTCGCAAGATGGTCGGCAGCACCGAGCCGAAATCCGCTGCGCCCGGAACAATCCGCGGAGACTTCTCCCACGTCACGTACGAATTTGCCGACAAGAAAGGAGTGACGCTCAAGAATCTTATTCACGCATCAGACAGCGACAAGAACGCCAAGATAGAGATCAAGCTGTGGTTCAAGAAGGACGAGCTCCACGCATACAAGACCGTCCATGATATGCACACTATTGAATGAGGGGATTGACGCATGGGAGAAAAGATGGTGGACAAGGTTGTCCGCATTTCAAGGGTTCATGAAAACATCAGAAACATCGCCATCTGCGCCCACATTGATCACGGAAAGACCACGTTTTCTGACAATCTCCTCGCCGGCTCCGGCATGATGGCAGAAGAGCTTGCCGGCAAGGCGCGCCAGCTCGACTTTCAGGAAGACGAGATTGCCCGAGGCATCACGATTGACGCTGCCTCGGTTTCCATGGTCCACGAATTTGACGGAAAAGAGTTTCTTATCAACCTGATCGACACGCCAGGCCACGTTGATTTTGGCGGGGACGTCACGCGCGCCATGCGGGCGGTTGATGGATGCATTGTTCTTGTTGACGCTGTTGAAGGGATCATGCCGCAGACCGAGACCGTGCTCCGGCAGGCCCTGAAAGAGCGTGTCAAGCCGACCTTGTTCATCAACAAGGTGGACAGGCTCATCAAGGAGCTCCAGCTCACGCCGGACAAGATGCAGGAACGCTTCGTGAGCATCATCATGAGCGTAAACCAGCTGATCAAGAAAATCGCGGAGAAGGAGTACGGTGAAAAATGGCACGTCAACGTGCAGGATGGCAGCGTGTCATTCGGCTCTGCCTTCCACAACTGGGCATTATCCATCCCGTTCATGAAAAAGAAAGGTGTCACGCTCAAGGATGTCATTGATGCTTACCAGGGGGCAAATGAGCAGTACAAGACGCTGGCCAAGAAGGCGCCTATCCACGAGTGCGTCCTGAACATGGTCATTGCTCACCTTCCAAACCCAAAAACAGCCCAGGCCTACCGCATCCCAAAAATCTGGCGCGGCGAGATCGAATCAGTGCAGGGAAAAGCCCTCACGGCGTGCGACCCTGCCGGCCCGATCAATTTCTGCATCACCAAGATTGTAGTCGACCCTCAAGCAGGCGAGATCAGCGCCGGCCGGCTCTTCTCCGGCACCATGGCGCGGGGGACAGAAGTCTTCTTGTTAGGCGCAAAACAGAAGACAAGGATCCAGCAGGTCTTTATCTACAACGGCGCCAAGCGCGAAATCGTCGATCAGGTCCCTTCCGGCAACATCATCGGCATTGCCGGCGTAAAATCGTATCCCGGCGAGACCGTCTCCAGCGTTGAAGGAGAGCCGTTCGAGCAGATCACTCATCTTTTCGCCCCAGTCGTGACCAAGTCCATTGAAGCCAAGAAGCCAAGCGACCTCCCAAGAGTCATCGAAGTGCTGCGTCAGGTGTCGAAAGAAGACCCGTCTATCAAGATTGAGATCAATGAAGAAACAGGCGAACACCTTATCAGCGGCATGGGAGAGCTCCATCTGGAGATCATCGAAAACAGGATTAAGAATAATAAGGGCGTGGAGATCGTCACGTCAAACCCAATTGTCGTGTACCGAGAGAGCGTGATGAAGAAAGCAGCGCAGGAGTTCGAGGGAAAATCGCCAAACAAGCACAACAAGCTGTACTTCATTGCCGAGCCGATGCTGCCGGCCCTTGCAGAGGCCATCAAGCGGGGAGAGATCCCTGAAGGCAGGATGAAGAAAAAGGACCTGAAGCTGCGCGACAAGCTGATGGAGTGCGGCATGGACATCAAGGTGGCAGACAAGGTCAAGGACATCTTCAACGGCAACATCTTTGTCGACCAGACAAGAGGTATCGTGTATATCCAGGAGATCATTGAGCTCGTGCTGGACATGTTTGAGGACGTGATGAAGTCCGGCCCGCTTGCCCGAGAGCCCTGCTTCAATGTCATGATCAGCTTAGTAGACTGCAAGCTTCACGAGGATTCCATCCACCGCGGGCCTGCCCAGATGTATCCTGCTGTCCGAGAAGGTATTAGGGGAACGATGATGGACGCCAGGCCAGTGCTGTTCGAGCCAGTCCAGACCATCCTGTTTGAGACGCTGGAAGAGTACATGGGTGAGATTTCCAAGCTGATCGCCAACAAGCGCGGCCAGCTGCTGGACATGGTCCAGGACGGCGGCATGATCCAAGTTAAGGGAAAAGTCCCTGTTGCGGAAATGTTCGGCATGTCGAATGACCTCCGCTCCGCCACCGGCGGCAGGGGAAGCTCTTCCATGATCGACCAGACCTTTGAGAAGCTGCCGGACGAGCTGCAATCCAAGATCATCGTGCAGATCCGGTCAAGGAAGGGACTGAGCGAGAATCAGTGAGCCAGAAACAGTTTTTGGCAGTTGTCACTTTTTCTTTACTGCATCTTTTGCCAATTGCACATCACAACATTTAAATATAAGCGGCACGTCAATTATTTAAAGACAAATTTAAAAATGATCAAGGGTTTTTTTGGATTATTGAAGATGCGAGGAGCATCATTATACCCCATTGGAACCGCTCTTTTTGAGGATTCTTCAATATCATTCTGGAACAGGCCGAAAGGCTCATCCACTATTTAACAAAAAAGGGAGGTGACCGCTATGATGAAAGGAAAAAAGAAGGCAAAGAAGAAGCGATAATACCGATTCAGTTTTATTTCTTTTTTCTATTCTTTTATTCTCAAATACGACTTATTTTTTTAATAATTTATTCTTTCTTCGGTGTGAAAAACTTGGGATTGCCAGGACGGTATAGCTCTTTCATCGTCTGCCGGTCTGCTTCTGCAAGGTCGGTGATGCCATGGGAATCGTACAAGGCTGCCCGCGCCTCGTAGCCGTGAAAGAAGCGAGGATCCATCTTGAGCGCGATGGTAAGGTGGGCAAGCGCCCGGGAATGATGTATCCCAGATTTCAGGAGCATGCCTGCTGAGGAATAATGAATGCCAATGTTTGACGGATCAAGCAGAAGGGCATCAGAAAGGAGGCCTAACGCTTCAGTGCTTCTTCCGTATGCTTGTTCCACAGCTTTTCCTATCCGATGAAGGACATTAGACAGGATCGCTTCTTTGGCGAGCGGTGAAAGATAGGTTCCTTGGCCAATGGCATCGTCAGCAATAATGCATCTGGCAATGAGCTGGTCATCGCTCAAGTACATTGCTTGAAGAGGATGATAATTGTCCGTATCGTCGCGAACAAGAAAGCCGCCGGGGCCGAAACGGCCAGCCAGCCCATTCCAGATAAGTGGGATTCGAGTCCCCTGAAGGATGTCCTCATTTTGGTGTTGAGCGTCTTGAGTCTCGCCATGAACCTTGATGCCAAGATGCTGAGCAGCAGCGAAGTAGAGCAGCCCCAATGTTTCGAGATCAATCGCAACGCTGCGGGTTAGCATACTGCTCAGGAGTTGACCGTTAGTCTCTGTTCCAGTAAAGCCAGAACGTGCTAGTATTCTTGGAAACCCATGGATCAACTCGTCAACAGTCTTCATGCCGGATGCAGCAACTGCGTTCAGGATCGCTTCAAGACTTTGTTTCGCAGCATCAACTGTTTTGTCACGAGGATCAAGTGGGAGGTAGCTTTGTTCCATGTCAAGCATGAGCCTGCCAATGTTTTCTGAGCTGGCACGGCTATGCGCAGTGGTAAACAAACTGGCGGGATAGGATACTGCTCCCTCACGATTCCTCCCCACGATTCTTTTTATTTCTAAGGAAGCGTACTTGTCAGAGAATGCTGCTTCGGCAGAATGTGTCAGTGCTTGCTCCAGCCTTTGCTCTATATCCTGCTGGATGGACGCTGCCTCGCGAAGAAACTCCTCTCTTCCACTTGACGGCGGCCGAAGGCCAGTTTCTGTATGGTGTGGTTTGATTGGAGGCGTGTCAGAGGGAAGCTCTGGCGCAGGAGGGGGGCGATAGTCCGGCACTGGCAGTTCTGATTTTTCTGGATGAGCAACTGGAGGAGCAGCTGGTACTGGAGCGGCAGCTGGCGCTTCCGGCACACCGTTTTGCTGCGGCGCACTGTCCGATGCAGGCTCTTGTTCCTCTTTTTCCCGATGCGCATCCTGCCAGGACTTCCTCCAGGTTGGTTCAGGAAGGCAAGAAGAAAGAAACGCCCCTGGGATGCCAAAGGCTGCCAGTTCTAAAAATCGCCGACGATCCATGGGCGGGGGAAGAGAAGGATGCTTAAAAGACTTACTCATTACCAATATTACCCGCCAAACCGGCTCTGTAGAAAATCTTTCCTTGTTTTTAGTCGTCAAACCACTGTTTTCGGCTAAAAAACACAGATTTGGGGCGCCGCCGTGATTTTTTCCAAAAATTCTCTTTTATTCCCCACCTGCCCGGGCGAGTGGGGAATAAAAGAGACCTAAACAAAGTTTAGGCACGGCGGCGCCCAACATACGATATGACATTTTCTACAGAGCCAGCCAAACCACTACCTTTATAAATGCCCGTCATTTTCAGCAAAAAATAACAATCTTTTTAAAGAAGCGGATTTGCCACACCAACGGGTGGGCAAGTGGTGCCATAAAGGCCGCTGAACCGCTCAAAGAGATCCTGTTTACAAAAAGAGAAGGAGGAATACCATATGGCAAAAGAGAAAGTACACATCAATCTGGTCTTTATCGGGCACGTTGATCACGGAAAGTCCACCACAGTAGGAAGGCTCTTGTACGATACTGGCGCCGTTGACGAGCAGACGCTCCGCAAGCTCAAGGAAAAAGCCCAAGAGCTTGGAAAAGTAGGCTTCGAATTCGCCTACGTCATGGACAACCTGAAGGAAGAGCGAGAGCGTGGAGTCACGATCGACCTTTCCCACAAGAAGTTCAAGACTGCGAAGTACGACTTCACTATCATTGACGCCCCAGGGCACAAGGATTTCATCAAGAACATGATCACCGGCGCATCTCAGGCAGATGCTGCCGTGCTGGTTGTGGCCGCCAATGACGGTGTCAGCGCCCAGACAATCGAGCACCTCCGCCTTTCCAAGATCCTTGGTGTCGGCCAGCTCATGGTTGCTGTCAACAAGATGGATATGCCAGGCGTTGATTACAAGGAAGCGCGCTTCAAGCAGGTCTGCGAAGATGTCAAGAAGACTGCGGCTCAATCTGGCTGGAAGCCTGACTTAATCCGCTTCGTGCCGATCGCTTCACTCCCTGGACAGAATATTGCAAAGAAGTCAGACAAGATGCCATGGTGGGCAGGAAAGACGCTTCTGGAAGAGATTGACGGATTCAACGCTCCAGAGAAGCCAACGAACCTCCCGCTGCGCCTGCCGATCCAGGACGTGTACAACATCACCGGCATCGGCGTCGTCCCTGTCGGCCGCGTCGAGACCGGCGTGATGAAGGTCGGTGACAAGGTCATCGTCGTCCCAGGCCGTGAAGGAAAAGGCGTTGTCGGCGAATGCAAGACTATTGAGATGCACCACGAACAGCAGCAGACAGCAGAGCCTGGCGACAACGTTGGATTCTCTGTCAAGGGCATCGGAAAGAAGGACATCGCCCGCGGCGACGTGCTTGGCCACGTGGATAATCCTCCGAATGTCGCGTCAGAATTCACCGCTCAGATCGTCATCCTGAACCATCCGACGGTCGTTACTGTCGGCTACACGCCAGTGTTCCACATCCACACGGCGCAGGTCGCATGCCAGATTACGGAGATCGTCAAGAAGCTGAATCCGGCGACCGGTGAAGTTGTTGCAGAGCATCCAGACTTTGTCAAGAACGGCGACGCTGCCATCGTCAAGATCAAGCCCATGCAGCCGCTCGTGATCGAGAAGCAGGCAAACATCCCCCAGATGTCACGATTTGCCGTGCGCGATTCCGGACAGACGGTTGCTGCAGGCATGTGCATTGACCTCGTGAAGAAGGAACTCAAATAATTTTTTTATTTCCATGTTTTATTTTCAGAGTGGTTGG
Source organism: Candidatus Woesearchaeota archaeon (assembly GCA_016180035.1). Taxonomy (GTDB): domain Archaea; phylum Nanobdellota; class Nanobdellia; order Woesearchaeales; family UBA12501; genus JACPCA01. The sequence continues at coordinate 735 of JACPCA010000064.1, read as the reverse complement.
TTGATGATTGTGTAGAATAATCGGTCAGACCCTACACAATGATCATAGCTAATATTGTAGGAAGAAATGATAGGACGCGACCATGCAAAAAGCAAGAATCAAACTCGCCAGCACGCAGATTGAGAAGATCAACGACGTCTGCGATTACATCAGTGGCATTGCTGACAAGACAGGCGTGGAAATGCGCGGCCCGATCCCCCTGCCGACCAAGCGCCTCAAGGTCACGACAAGAAAGTCGCCCTGCGGCAACGGCACGGCCACCTGGGAGCGGTACGAGATGCGCATCCACAAGCGATTGATCGATCTCGGCATTGATGAGCGGGCGCTGCGGCTGGTCATGAGGGTTCCTATTCCTGAAGGGTTGAATATCGAGATTGAGATGATTGATGGGTAAGAGTTCTTGGGTTCTGTAGAAAGTCTTTCTTCGTTTTTAGCCGTCAAATACCTATTTTCGGCTAAAAAACACATTTTGGGTGCCGCCGTGATTTTCTTGAACGCTCTTTTTTCTTTCATTTTCTTTTCCTTCCTCACCGCACAACTACTCTGACTAATCGGAAGGAAAACAAAATGCTTTTCTAAGACAATGTCTTTTCTTTCCTATTTCGCACAACTCCCTGAACGTATCGGAAAGAAAAGCCATTGCTTTTCCGGGCGTTAAGCTTCCGTCACTGAACTATATTCATGTGTAGGTAGCCTCCGCTTCGCTCCGGCAAAAAAGAGTCATTTTTGGAATTG
>JACPCA010000063.1 GCA_016180035.1 Candidatus Woesearchaeota archaeon | reverse complement strand
ATCTTGAGCCCTCCGGTGTGATATATAACGGGTTGTGGTATGTACACTCGCAGAGGGGTAGCATGGGCTATTTAAATATTTCGAAACACAAGGCTCTGTCCCGAATCTCTTCATGGGCGGTGCTGCTGCCAAGCGACGTGCCCAGGCTTTCCAGCCAATGCGCGGATACTCGGTGCGCGGTCGGATAGTATATGCGAACAGAGCGCAGCAGCACCGCCCATTTCAGGAGGGGAATGGCACTGCTGCGCTTCGTCAGCACGTATAACCGGCTGTGATACCGAGTTTTTCATTCATTGACGGGCAATGGATGACTACGCTAGGCAGCAGTGCCATTCCCGACATTCGGGACAGAGCCTAAACACCAACCTTTATAAAATTCGGGGGGCTTGGTATGATCATGCGCTACAAAAACATCATCCTTCTCGGAACCTCTCATATCTCCCGGCAAAGTGTAGAAAGCATCGCTGCCAGTGTTGATGAGAAAAAGCCAGACATCATCGCTGTTGAGCTGGACCAGAAACGCCTCCATGCCCTTCTCCAGCCAGTACGCCCTTCTGTATCATGGCATTCCCTTCGCCGAGTTGGGCTGAACGGGACGGTGTTTGCGCTTATCGGTTCGTATGTCCAGCATAAGCTTGGGAAACTGGTGGGGCTCGCCCCTGGCTCGGACATGCTGGAAGCAGTCAAGCTCGCAAGAACGCGCCGTATCCGCCTTGCCTTAATAGATCAGGATATTGAGGTCACTCTTTCCCGCCTGTCCAAACAGCTGACATGGCGCGAAAAGGCGCGGTTCTTGCTGGACCTCTTCCGATCCATCCTCTTTCCCCGACAGGAAATGAAGAGATGGGGGCTTGGCCAGATTGACCTGTCAAGAGTTCCTCCCCAGCAGGTGATAGCCAAGCTTCTCCACTACGTCAAGAAGAGGTACCCGAATGTTCATCGCGTCCTGATTCAGGAGCGGAATGAGGTGATGGCAAGAAACCTTCTCCTCTTGTCCCACCAGGATCAGGACAAGCTCATCCTTGCCATGATCGGCGCCGGGCATGAAGAAGACATGCTTTCTATCATCAAGAAGAAATATCATCGGGTTGAAGTCGCTGGTGTATCAGCGTCAAAAACTTTTTAAATACGAAAGCTGACATCCATGGCATGGGCAGCTTTACGCACACGATCAAGAAGTATTACCCCTTTTCTGCAGAAGAGATCAAGGCATTAGCCATCAGCATCCTCGGCATGGCATTCATCATTTCGTACAATGACTGGGGGGGAGACGTATTCAATTTCTGGCTGGGGATCAGAAACCTTTTCAGCGCCATCCTTATCGTCACGCTTGGCATGCTCGCCCAGCAGACTGGCAGCCGCGTTGCAGGATTCAGCGTTGGCATCAAGACAGAATACAAGCTGTGGGTGTATGGCATCGTGATCGGATTGGCCGCGTGTATCGTGTCCAAGGGCAGATTATGGTTTCTTGCGCCTGGCGGGATCTTGATGTATCACATGGCTGGCCACCGCCTTGGCTCTTTCCGGTACGGCCTGAATTTCTGGCCGCAAGGCCTCGCTGCATTAAGCGGGTCGCTGGCAAGCCTTGTCCTGGCCATGCTGTTCAAGGCGCTGATGAGCTTTTCTCCGGAAAATCCACTTCTTCAGGAAGCGATGCTGTTCAACATCTGGTTTGGGCTGATTACATTGCTTCCTATCCCCCCATTGAACGGCAGCCATCTCTTTTTTAGCTCGCGTATCATGTACACCTTCTCTATCGGGGTGGCGATTGGGCTGGCTGCTTCCTTGTATTTTTTAGGGGTGTTTCTTTCCCTTCTCATCGGACTCCTGGTGGGAGCGATCTGTTTCATTGCATACAATTGGGTAACCCATGGTGATCCATATGGCGGCCATTAATACCAAAGATATCAAAGCTGTTTCTATGCTGGAGCACTGGGTTGACTTCTTATTTTACACTCTATTAGTCATTGGATTCGTCGTTTCTCTGATCTTGCAAAGCGCCTTCCTCAGCTATATCGTCATCGTGCTGTTCGGCATCATGGCAGGCAGGATCCTTTTTCATTACAAGAAGTATGTCACGACCTATATCATCTTATTTGGGTTTTTGGTCGGCTTTGTTGCAGGGTCGCGATTTGCAGACTGGCTGCTGCTAGTCTTGTTCTTCCTGTTCGGGGCTTCAGCAGGGTATTATATCCATCAGAAGAAATGGTTGGTTTGATACGCGCTCTGGGGGGATTATTCCCCATAGAACTCAAATTCTAAGAATCGTGCTTCCATGTCAGGGTTCTCATGGCCGGTGCCATACCACTTGGCGGGCTTGATGGCTTGGACTGCTTCTTGTGCCTGTTCCTTTTTTTGGATGCTTTTTGGCGCTGTGGTCGTTTGTTCTGTCATGGTATTCTCCTGTCTTTTACTATCAAAATGGTCATCCTATATAAACTTTTCGCTTTTTTTGTCTTTTTTAAGTGGTGACAAAATTGGTGGCGGGATACGGTTTATAAAGGCTATAATCCCCTTTTTTCTTACTACTCTCACAAGTAACTATATAAATCTCCATCCCATTTATTTTTGAATGGCTTTCATCAAGCAGCTTTCTGGCATTGGAAAACAGGATGTTGGGATCGTTGGCGGCAAGGCAGCGTTTCTTGGCGAACTGATCAAGGCAGGCATTCCTGTCCCACCCGGCTTTGTCATTCTTGCCAATGCCTTTGACAGATTTATCCAGAAAACAGGGTTGGCAGCAGAGATAGAGGCTGCTCTTGATTCTGTCAATCCCGATGCCGTGCACACCGTAGAAGAAGCATCAGAAAAAATAAAGGCGATCATCCTTGAGAAAGAAATGCCAGACAACATTGCTGCCGCGATTATTAACCAGTCTAATGCCCTGAACGCCCCCTTTGTTGCCGTGCGATCCAGCGCTACCGCTGAAGATTCCGCCCGCGCAGCGTGGGCAGGCCAGCTGGAAACCTACCTGAACACCACAAAAGAGACCTTGCTGGAGAATGTCAAGAACTGCTGGGCTTCCCTGTTTACCCCACGAGCTATTTTTTATCGATTCGAGAAAGGCCTGCAGAAAGAAGCCATCTCTGTTGCGGTTGTTGTCCAGACGATGGTGCAGAGCGAGGTGTCTGGCGTCGCCTTTTCCGTGCATCCGGTGACGCAGGACAAGAACCAGCTCATCATTGAAGCGTGCTATGGGTTAGGTGAAGCGCTGGTGTCTGGACAGCTGACGCCGGATAGTTATGTGGTGGAGAAGAACAAGCTGTTAATTATTGGATCAAGCATCAGCAAGCAGGAAAAGATGCTTGCCAAGAAAGCAGGCGGCGGCGATGAATGGGTGGCTGTTCCTAACGCTAAAAAGGAAAAACAGAAATTGAATAAAGAACAGATCATTGGATTGGCTAAACTGGTTTCGAAAATTGAGAAGCATTACAGCTTTCCAGTTGATGTGGAATGGGCGATAGAGAAAGGGGTAGTTTATGTTACGCAGTCGAGGGCGATTACGACGCTGTGAGGAAATAATTTGTTTTATCAACCCCTTTTCAAAAATGAGATGATCCCCCCTTCTAAAATAACCCTACAAAAAGAACAGAGGTACATAAATGTAGGGTTACACGATTGCATAGTCGTATGCTCTCCTACAATACTCTGTAACCCCACTCCCCACTGGACATCTGCGCACACTTACTATATAAACTAGTTCTTCCCGTGCTATTCCCATGACCGAAGCCATCCCTCGAAGTGAAGCCTTCTCCAGAAGCTTGGACAATCATTTTATAACCGAATACCTTACCAACAAAATCATGCTCAAAGACTTCCAGCCGAGAATCTACCAGCAGACCATCCTTGCCAAGTGCATCGAGAAGAACGTCTTGGTCGTCCTTCCAACTGGCCTTGGGAAGACATCTATCGCCATGATGCTGGCTGTTCACCGCCTCCGGCAGTTCCCCAACTCCAAAATCCTCTTCCTCGCCCCTACCAAGCCCTTGGTTGACCAGCACCATGCTGTTTTTCAGAGGCATCTTGAGAATATAGATGAAGAACACATGGTCGTGTTTACTGGAACCGTGCGGCCAGACAAGAGGAAGCAGCTCTGGTCCGATGCTCAGCTCATTTTTGCCACGCCACAGGGCATCGAGAATGATCTCATTTCCAGAAAGATAAGCCTGGAGAATGTTTCGCTCCTCATTGTTGATGAGGCGCATCGGGCAACAGGAGAATATTCTTACACGTTTCTCCTCAATCAGTACGCCAGCCAGGCATCGTTTCAAAAAATCCTTGGCCTCACTGCCTCGCCAGGAAGTGACATCGAAAAAATAATGGAGGTCTGCCAGAACCTGCACATTGAAGACGTGGAGATACGGACCGACCATGATCCAGATGTCATGCCATACATTCAGGAGGTTGACATCAGCTGGGTGCCTGTTTCCCTGCCGGACGACCTCAAAAAAGTACAATCCTTTCTCAAGACTTGTTATGACCAAAAGCTCAAGGACATCTGCGCGCGAGGATACCTCCACAAGGAACGGGTAGCGTCGATGGGGAAAGCTGCCTTGCTCGCGCTGCAGGCGCAGCTTCATGGCCAAATCTCGCAGGGCGGCAAGGATTATGATGTTCTCAAATGCATCTCTCTCGCAGCAGAAGCCATGAAGGTCCAGCATGCTCTCGAGCTCTTAGAGACGCAAAGCCTCCATTCTTTAACCACTTATCTTCAGAAGCTTCAGCAGGACGCTTTGACCTCTTCTGTCAAAGCAGTCCAGAATCTGGTGCAGGACAGCAGCTTCAAGGCGGCTTGTCTTGCTGTCCACTCTGCCATCGACAAAGGAGTAGAACACCCTAAGCTCGCGCTTGTGGAGAAGCTGGTCTCTCAGGAAATCAGCAAGGGGGGAGCGGAATCCCCCAAAAAGATCATTCTTTTCACGCAGTTCCGTGACACGGCACTCCAGGTCGTGAACCGCCTTTCCACTATTGCTGGTGTCCAGCCGCGCCTGTTTGTCGGACAGGCAAAAAAGGGCATGACCGGCATGAGCCAGAAGCAGCAGAAAGCCATGCTGGATGATTTGAGGATTGGCGCGTTTAACGTCCTCGTCGCCACCTCTGTCGCAGAAGAGGGCATTGACATCCCTATGGTGGATGCTGTCCTCTTCTACGAGCCGATCCCCAGCGCCATCCGCCACATCCAGCGCAGAGGAAGGACTGGCCGCCTGGATAAAGGGAAAGTTGTTATCCTTATCACGAAAGACACTAGAGATGAGGGGTACCGGTGGAGTGCGCACCACAAAGAGAAGCGGATGTACAGGCACCTTGATGAACTGCGAAGAACATTTCATGCTGTCCAGAGAGAAGAAAAAGAAAAGTTGGACCGGTTCATCGCTCCAGACATGGACCTTCACATTTTTGTGGATGACCGCGAAAAGAACAGCGCTATCATCCGTTCCCTGGTTGAGCTTGGCATCAAGGTTGACGTGCGGCGCTTGACCACAGGGGATTACGTCCTCGGGAAAAGCTGTGCGGTAGAATACAAGACCATGCCGGACTTTGTTGATTCCATCATTGATGGCAGGCTCCTGCAGCAGTTGAAAGAGCTGAAGCAATACTACACCAGGGCTGTTGTTATCGTTGAAGGAGATGGCGATCTCTATTCCCAGCGGAACATCCACCCGAATGCCATCCGCGGCATGCTGGCCACGATCACCGTGGGTTATGGTATCCCTCTCTTATACACGAAGACGCCGAAAGACACGGCAAGCATGCTCGCCATCATCGCCAAGCGCGAGCAGGAGAATGAGGCTCATGAATGGAAGCAACACGCAAAAAAGCCAGTGTCTCTTGCCGAGCAGCAGGAGTACATCGTGTCATCGCTTCCTGGCATCGGTCCTGTGCTGGCGAAGCCGCTCTTGGCCATGTTTGGCTCGGTCAAGAACATTGTCAACGCTCCTATCAGCGAGCTGCAGAAGGTAGAAAAGATCGGGGAGAAGAAAGCGCTGGAGATCCAGAAAGTGCTCGGGGAGCACTTCCAGAAATGGTGAGGTATCTAGGATATGAAAACGTATGCTACAAAACATGAAGAGTACAGGGATGCCAACGCTTCCAACCGTCATGTTCCAACGCTGGCAGAGAAAAAGAGATATGTCCTGTCAACAAAAAAGGATCATCTGATCCTTTATAAGATCAAACAGCTTGAAAAACTGAGGCTTACCGAACCAGAGAAGTTTATCGTTCAATTGGCAAGAACGCAGCTCGAGCGCGACTGGAGAAAAGGGTTAATCAAAGCATTAGACCATATACTTAAATCTGCAAGGCGGCGATAGCATGATCTGTTCTCTGTATCATGCCATCTTCTTGAGCCGGCGGATCCGCTCTTCCATCGGCGGGTGCGTGCTCATCAGCTGGATGATCCCTTTTGCCGAGAACGGGTTGGCGATGAACAAGGATGACGTTGATGGATTCCCCAACCGCAGCGGGGTGTGATGGATCCCTTTGTCCAGCTTTGCCAGCGCATTGGCAAGCGCGATAGGGTTGTGGATCGTTTTTGCACCAGTAGCATCTGCGAGATACTCCCTTGACCGGGAAATGGCAAGCTGAAGCAGCATGGCGATAAGGGGAGTAATGATCATGAGCACGAGCAGGCTGATAATGTTTTGATGTCCATTATCATTGTCTCTGCCCCCAAACCCGCCAAACATGGCCATCCATCCTGCCATGCTTGCCACGTGAGAGATGATGCCTGCAATGGTTGCTGCAATCGTCGTCACGAGAATGTCCCTGTTCTTGATGTGGGACACTTCATGCGCGAGCACACCCCTCCATTCGTCCTTGGACAGCAGGTCAAGGATTCCCTGTGTGCAGGCTACTGCAGCATGCTTCGGGTTTCGCCCGGTGGCAAACGCGTTTGGAGAGGGGGAAGGGACGATGTACACGCGAGGCATGGGGAGGCTGGCGAGCTGGACAACCTCCTGCACTGCCTTGTACAGCGGGTGATCGTTCGAAACCTCCTTGGCATGGTAGAGCGCGAGAACGATCTTGTCCGAGAAGAAATAACTTACAAAATTGAGGAGGAGGGCGAAGATGCCTGCGATGATCAGCCCGGAATACCCGCCCAAAAGCTGGCCGACCCACAAGAGAAGGGCAGTGAGGGCTGCAAGCAGGACAACTGTTTTGAGATGGTTTTCGAACATCATCCCCCAAATAACAGGGTGGTATTTAAGGTTTTTGCTCACAATATTTATAAAAACATATTCCTTTCTTTCCCCTTGAGAAATGTGGAAGCTCTGTTTTGGGGATTACAAGAAGGGGGTTTATCATGTTGAACGTCAATGAAGTTCTCTTGTATTATCGCAGGCCAGAGATCCAGAAGGCCATGGTTGCCGGCGCTGTCGGCAAAGAGGTTGCGGTGAAATATGGCGAGAGCGGATTTGGCAAGCGCCCGGACACGCTGTCGTTTCCCAATGATGTCTGGGAGCTGGCCAAACAAGGGGCGACATCCTTTCACGCGTCAGAAGAGGTTTGGACTAATCCGCTCTCGCTGGACGTCGGCTTGCGGAGGCAGGAGCTTGACGCGCTGCGGAAGGGATGGGACCTCGTGCTGGACATTGACTGCCCTTCATGGCCGATCTCCAAGCTCACAGCTTGGCTTCTTGTAAAATCACTCCAGGAACACCAGCTCTCTTCTATCAGCATCAAATTTTCAGGGAACAAGGGCTTTCATATCGGCGTGCCGTTTGAGTCCTTCCCGTCCACATTCCAGGGAAAGCCGACTGCCCAGCTCTTTCCTGAAGCGCCGCGCAAGATTGCCGCCTACTTAGTGGACTATCTCAGCAAGAAGCACATCGCCTTCAAGGACAACAAGCTCGTGTTCGGGAAAACGCATTCTCTCTCGTTCGACAAGCTGATGGAAGCGACAGGAAAAGCAGAGCAGGAGCTTCTGAAGAAGGCATGCCGCCGCTGTGCTAAACCCATCCCTGCATCAACAGCGGCAAAAACAGAATTTGTCTGCGCGTCATGCGAGGTCAGCATGGCCGTGGACAACGACCCCTCTTTTTTCCAATGCCCCTCCTGTTCGAGGCTCATGGAAAAGATGAGTTCTGCAGCATCGCTCTGCCCGTGCGGGTCAAATGAGTATGACACGGTGTTCAACCACACGGCAGTGTTTGAAGTAGACACGATCCTTATCTCTCCACGCCATCTCTATCGAAGCGTGTATTCCCTCCATGAAAAGTCAGGGCTTGCCTCAATCCCTTTCGACCCGTCCGCCATCCTGTCATTCAAGAAGGATAGCGCAGCGCCCGCAGGCGTTGTTCCAGGAGCATATGTTTTCCTCGACCGTTCCACGGCGCATCCTGGCGAAGCAGGCATGCTTCTTTCCATGGCATACGATTATGCTCTTGCGAAAGAACAGGCCAATCCGGCAAGGCCCGCAGCGGGATCCGGCGCTGTCGTATCAGAAAAGGAGTTTGAGCAGTTCCAGCAGGCAGCCCCTGTCGAGCTGTTCCCTCCCTGCATGCACAACATCCTGAAAGGGCTTCAGGACGGCAAGAAGCGCGGCCTGTTCCTGCTCGTCAACTTCCTTTCGTCAGTCGGCTGGGATCCGGACAAGATCGAGGCGTTTCTGCACGAGTGGAACAAAAAGAATCCAGAACCGCTGCGGGAAGTCATCATCCAGGGCAAGATGAGATACCAGCGCCAGCTTCACAAATCCATGCTTCCTCCGAACTGCGACAACCAGATGTACTATGTCGGCATCGGCGTGTGCGCACCCGACGGCCTTTGCGCGAAAATAAAGAATCCGGTGCAGTACGTCCGGCGCAAGATGTATTACCTCCAGCATCCCGACGGAGGAAAAAAAGCAAAGCAAGAGCTGACACCAGAAGAGAAAGCAGTGCGGGAGCAGGAGAAGCAGAAGAGGAAGGAGTTCCGGGAGTCGGTGAAGAAGGCGAAGGAGAGCGGGGCGCAGGTTGAATCCGTTGAGGGGCAGCCGGCTCTGCCCTAAATCTTTTTCGGAGGCACTGCCGCCGAGCGTAGTTTTCAGGTATCGTGCGATACCTGAAGACTCGTTGCGATTACGCTTGGTACCCATGCCCAACCGCTCGTATCCCGAGTATCCGGGCATCCGCTTAGGATATCGGGCACGGCGCTTGGCAGTAGCACCACCTTTAATCGAGATTTAGGACAGAGCCGGGGCAGCATCTTATTAAAATACTCATCCTTCAATTTCTCTTTCAGGAAAACATATTTCAATTGCATCAAAGCAGATTTTTATGGTCTCATGCAAAAAACAGCCTACAAAAAACAAAATACATATATAGAAGTATTGGTTGCAGGAAAACTAAGAGATAAAAAATAAGATCAACATGGGGTGGGTACTATGACCTATATCAGATCTGAAAGAGACGAGTTTGTGAGAAGAATGAAAGGCATTATTGTGCAAGCGAGGGCTGATGATACGCCTGCACAAGATTTTAGTAGGCCGGGAAATCCGTCGAGTACATATTCACAGAATTTGGCGAGGCTAAAAGATTTGACGGAGGAGAGACTTGCATTAGGAGAGGAACCTACAGTAGTACTTGGTAAGATCGTAACAAATCTGGAATCGCCATACAGGGCTGCAACGGAGAACAGGCTTGCTGATTTCAAAGCTGCAGGTGCTTCTGATAAAGACTGTATTGACGCGTTGCTTGAAGCGTATAAAGATGCTTAAAGTTTTAGTATCTCCGTAAAGAAGCAACTTTTCGGCTGCAGCCAAATAAAACGGATTCGGCTTTGTAGAAAATGTTACCCATCACACTGCCTTTACGGCTAAAAATGAAGAGAGATTTTCTACATGGCCGCTTATTTAACAGTAGCAAGCTATCAAAAAACATGGGGGTCGACACTCTTTTCAGCTGTCATCGCTGGTATCTTGTGATATCAACCCCTAAATCCTTCGGTCCAAAGGAGAGCGTCAATATTTCTGATACTGTCGCCACCCTGATCTGGTCTCTTCTCGTGGTGGCAGAAACTATTTGAATATCCCTGCCAGAAATCTGGCCGAACTCGACGAGGAATTGGAGGCATGCGCCGCAAGGCATGGTCGGCTCTTCTGTGTCAGATTCCTCTGCTCTTGTGCTTAAGGCTATACTCTCCAGCATCCGAACCCCTGTTGCATTCGCTGCCGCCAGTGCAGACCGTTCAGCGCATATCGTCAGGCCATACGACGCGTTTTCAACGTTAGCCCCTGTGATGATGCGCCCATCTTGCCCAAGCAGGGCAGCGCCAACATAGAAGTGTGAATATGGGTTGTATGCGTTTTCACGGACTCTTTCTGCTGCTTCAACAAGGGCACGCTCCCCTTCGTTCAACCTGTCAAAAGAAATAAGTTTCATGTTCTTTCCACCTTCTTTCTATCTTTCTCCCGCCGTCTCTTCATTTGCTTTGTTCTGTTCCTTCTTTCTCTTTTCTCCCTTCCTTCTTCACTGCCTCTTTTTTCTCCTTGTTGTCTTTTGCTGCTTCCTTCTTTCCGTTCTTGACGGTTTTCACGACAAGCTCCTTCGCCTTGCCGGTCACGCTCACCGCATGATGCTTGAGCTTGATCATGATCCCGCTCAGCGTTCCGAACGCGGCAATGATGGCAGTGATGGCGAGCGCATTCTCTTTCATCCACTGCAGCAGCGTCACTTCCGGCTTCTTGGCCTGCAGGAGGCCTTCCTTCAAGTCCGTAATGGCGCTGCCGAGCAAGTTGAGATTGACGCTGGCATCCTGGAGCTTGTCCAGCAGGAGCTTCTCCTGCGTGTCCTGAAGCTTTTCCTGGATGTCCTTGAGCTGATCTGCCATCTCGTTAACGATATAGCCATTGGCTTTCTTGTCGTAATAGAATCCTTCCTGTTCTCTGAACTGGCTCTTGAGCTGGTCGAGCTGGGCTTGCAGGGCGCTCTTGTTCAGCTCTATTTTCTTATCCACCGTGAACGTGAGCGGGAAGTTCTTGTCCAGCACTTTTGCCGTAGCTGCCAGCACACCTTCTTCAAGGATATTAACTTTGACTGTTAGAGAATCCTGGTCCCCTGGCTGGAGAAGAGGGATGGTCGTTGATGATGCCTGCTGGATGTTCATCCCGACAATCTTTGCAGTGATATCTTTTGACTGCCCTGTCCCGTTATTGGTGATGATGAACGTGACGCTATTTTCACCTTTGTGAAGCGTCGTGGGAAAGTAAGAGGTCAGGTTCAGGCCGGAATCATACTGGACAACAGAGACAGGGATCTTTTTGACGACCGTGCTGCTGTCAGCATCGGTGATCTTGACCTGCACCATCTGCTGGCCTGGCGTGGAAAACGTGACAGTCGGATTCTGCTCGCTGCTTTCTGGCGTGCCGTCCATATCAAAATCCCAAGAGTAGGACAGAGGCTCTTTTCCAGTGGCGGCCACGATGAACTGGACGGTAAGAGGGGCAGTCCCTTCTGTTGGATTGGCGATCACCGTTGCTTTCATCTCTTCCCGTTGAGCTGTCACGGTGATCGTGCTTGTTGCCTTGGCAGGCTGTTCACTAACTACGGCAGTCAGTGTTGCCGTGTATACCCCTTCTTTTGGATAGGTAAACACAGGTGTTGGCTCTGTGCTGTCAACCACGCCATCACTGGTGAAGTCCCAGGCGTAGCTGTCGATGGCAGTGGAAGAGGCAGCAGAAAAGGCAACATAGAGCGGTGCCGTGCCTTGGGCTGGTGAGGAAATAATGGAAAGCTGTTCTTGGGCAGCTACTGGCGTGAAGAAGATAAAGAGCGTTATCAGCAGATCGAGAATGATCCAACTCTTCTGCTCTCTTTTGCGCTGATGCATAAACCGAGGTGTCACGCCTCTCTTTTTAAATATTTCTCCAGCTAATAATACTTCAGCTTGGTGAAGCGTTATCGTCCAGAGGTCGAGCCTCTTCCATGTCTTTATCGGGACTGACAAGGGGGGATGTCCCTTACGGGGGAATGTCAGTCCTCGATAACCTATACAGAGGCGAGAAGACGGTAACGCTTCACCATGAAGCAGGGAGAGCATCTACGAAACAATAGCTTTTTTTCTTCCCAATCCAACTATCTTGCTCGTCAGAAAAAAAGCTATTGCGTTGTGGGAATACGTTCCAGCCAACGAACTATCCCAACGTGTAGGAGGGGATTCCGAGCTGTACTCGGAATCCCAAATGCTCAAATAAGGAAGGTAACTGTCCTGCCTTATCGGACGCCGAGCCAAGAGGCGTCCGTGTCCCACACGAAGGGATAGTCCCTCATGCGGATACGTAACGCCCACAAGAGCAATGGCTTTTCCTCCCGATTCGTCAAAATAGTTGTGCTAACGAGGGAGGAAAAGCCATTGACCTCCATGATGCTCTCCCTGCTTCAGGAAGCTGAAGTATTACTCCAGCTATCTTCTGATATGGTTCTGTTTAGCAGAAGGTGGCGAAACATTTTAAAATGACCACTACAAAGTGAGGCTTATGGAAGTTCAGCACGCCACAATAACGGCCATGCGCCGCTATGCTTCTTCGTCAGGTGAGCCAGAGAGGCCGATGCAGGCAGCGCTGGAGTCCATGCTTCGAAGCCATCGGTTAAGCCAGGTCCAGTTTACTTCCTTCCCCTCTGGCGCTTTTTATCGGTGGGCAAACCATGCCGTGCGCGTTGACCTGTTTTCAACCCTCGCTCCTGATACTGATGCTTTTCGAACGTATGGCGGCATACTCAAGGCAGTTCTCTTTGCTGCTCCTCTGCCATTTCTTCACAATATCGCTGCAACATTGGAAGGCGATCCGACGCAGTCAAGTGATCTCTCTGCAAGAATCAAGGGCGTTCTGGAAGGCCAGGAGTACCGCATCATCCACACACTATCATTGACCTATGTGGTGAAGGATTCTTCATGATTCCAGAATAAACATCTCAAAACAGCTCTTTTCCGGGTGCTGCCTGCTCCAGGCTCGCTTTTCTCGCACCATACGCCAGCGTAGCGATGATTTAAGGGGGTATTGAAGGGTGTTTCTGCTGGTCTGTTTGCATTAATGCCATTTTAGTATCAAAAAATGGCAGGAAGAAAAGCTGATAGACATAATTGCGCATGGAAAAAGCAGAAGGATATCGCTTAAAGAGAATATCCTATCCATGTTGATCCAGCAGGAATCATAATCCACTATCTTGTGAGCCAATGAAACCGAAGCTTCTGCCATCGTCCGTGAACGGATGACTTCGTTAGGCAGTTGCCGAGGCGAAGCGAGCGCAACTAAGGAAATCCCAAGCTTTCCTGTTGCAGTGCCATTCCCGACATTCGGGACAGAGCCGATTCATCCAAAAACTTTATAACCAAACCTCTCACGGTAGCACTACTTATGAAATCATTCGCGGAACTTCAGTTGATAGAACCCCTCCTGCGCGCTGTCAAAGAGGAGGGCTACCTTGTGCCAACTCCGATCCAAGCACAGAGCATAATCCCCCTTCTTGAAGGCAGAGATCTCCTTGGCTGCGCTCAGACCGGCACTGGAAAGACTGCTGCCTTTACCCTGCCCATACTGCAGCGATTGTCAGAGCAGAAAAAAATAGAGCTTCGCAATGCTCCTCGAGTCCTGATTCTTGCCCCCACCAGAGAACTTGCTGCCCAGATCAGCCAAAGCATCAAAGTATACGGGAAATATCTCCATATCACCAGTACTGTTATTTTTGGCGGTGTCGGCCAGCAGCCACAAGTCCATGCACTTAGCCGTGGCATTGACATCCTTGTAGCTACCCCAGGCAGATTGCTTGATCTCCTCAATCAAAGGCATATACGCCTGGATGGAGTGGAGATTTTTGTGCTTGACGAGGCAGACCGGATGTTAGATATGGGCTTTATCATCGATATCAAAAAAATAATCAGCAGACTCCCCCCCAAACGCCAATCAATATTGTTATCTGCCACCCTTGAACCAGAGGTTGTTGCGCTTGCACGCACTCTGGTGCACGACCCGATACATGTCACCATACCACCAAAAAAAGAAACAGTGGAGAGTATCCAGCAGTCTGTCTACTTCGTGGATAAAGGGCGAAAAGATTCGCTTCTGCTTAAGCTGGTGGCTGACCCAACAGTAAAACGGGCCATTGTCTTTACTCAAATGAAGCATGTGGCGAATAAAGTATCACTCCTGCTCACCCATGCCGGCATTCGAGCAGGGGCGATCCATGGGAATAAGAGCCAGGGCTCTCGTACAGCAACCTTAGAGGCTTTTCGCAGGGGTGTGGTGCGAGTGCTTGTTGCCACGGATATCGCCGCGCGCGGAATTGACATTGAAGGGATCACCCACATCATTAATTATGAATTACCCACCATGCCAGAAACGTACGTGCATCGCATTGGACGGACTGCCCGCGCCGGCGCGCAGGGGCATGCCATCTCTTTCTGCAGCGAGACGGAACGGGACTATCTGCGGGCAATCGAACGATTTGTCCACCGGCAGATCAGCGTTGTCCGTGACCCCTCTTACCATTCTGACGCGGCTATGCACGCAACAGGCGCCGCAGCACGGCCGCCGCCAAAAGGAAATAGGGGGCATCGTGGTTTTCGTAAAACAGGACGTGGCCAACGCCATCGGCGGTGAAATTGGGGTTGGTTCTGTTTGGGAAGTTGAGAAACGTCGGTTTCATTGGCTCACAAGAAATAATTAAATCGCACAAGAATTACCTCACCTTCAGCCTCGTCCTTCCCAGCTTTCCTTTCTCGATGGCTTTCCTGGCATTCTCTTTGGTGTTCACCTGCTTGAATATCGGGCGGAATTCGAGAGATCTTGTTGTTTGATGATGATAAAAGATGATGAACAGCAGCACGACCAGCCCGATGGCAGCGTAGATGATGTACGGCGCTGCTTCGTCGACAAAAGCGTACTTGTCAACCTCGATAAGAAGAGATGACGAAACATCTTTATCTCCCTCCGTATCCCCTCCTGTCACGCCGAGGTCGATCGTGACGCGGTAGATGCCGTCTGCCACCTCTCTTGTCGGCTCTACCATCAGGTTGACTGTTCTCTGGGAGTGCGGCGGGATGTCGACGGATGACTCTTGCGGCTTGATCCAGCCGATGGTATCCTTCAAGGAGATCTTGTAGGTCACATTATCCTGCCTGTTCGTGATCTTGACAGGGATGATTGTCAGGCCGAGCGGCACCTTCACCGGCTCTTTGGCCTGTTCCTGGGCAGGGAGAAGCTCTACTGGCGCTTGCTGCTGGCCGTTTCCTTGCTTGCCGCCGTATACAGTCAATGCATAATACGCGCCGCCGATGAGCGCTCCAAGGATAAGGAGAGAGATCACGACAGTGAGAAGAATTTTTCCTATGTTCTTCCATCCTTGCCGCGGCTTTGCTTCTCCAACAGTCATTTCTGTTGTCATTTCTGTTTTGTCATTCTGGCGAGGCTGTTTCTTGCCGGGCAATGATCCAACATACGATGGCTCTTGCCCTTCTGCAAGCATAACATACTTCTTCTTTTTCTTGCGCCGGCGATAGAACTCCACGATGAGGATGATAAGGATTGCGAGAACAATGAGCCCCCCTCCAATCCACCATAAGAGATAGCCTTTTCCTGCTAGCCAGCCGGGGATCAACGGCGCTGCCGCGCTCGTTCCTGTTGTTGTTCTTCCTGCTGTTGTTCCTGGCGTTGTTGATGGCGCTGTTTTTTCCTGTCCTGTTCCCTGTCCGCGTTCTCTTACAATTTGGAGCAGGATCTCCTGTTCTGTCGTTCCAGAACTGTCCTTCATGTTCACCTTCAATCGGTACAAGCCAGGGTCAGCCAGTGACGGCTTTACTACGATGTCGATAAAAGATGCCTGTCCTGGCTCGATCGTGAGGCTTGTTCTGGACGCTTGGAGCCAGTCCAGGCCGAAGTCAAGGTCAGCCGTGATCCTTTCCTCTTTCGTATTTGTAAATGTAAGAGGGAGCCTGACATCCTTTCCTTTTGGGATGAGGACAGCGTCACCGCGCGTAGAAAGGCCTGACGCGTCAACGCGGAGGATAGTATTGTCAATACTGTACTGCGGAACAGCAAGGAAGTACCATGCCAGGCCGCCGCCGAGAATTCCTGCAAGGGCGAGGATGAGGAGGAGCCATAAGAAGATTTTTTTTGCCTTGGATGCTTTTCGGTGGTAGGGCTTGATGAGCTCGTGCTGCTGGCGTGCAAGTTTTTCCTGCTCTTCTGCAATCCGTTCGATGTCTTTGAAGAACGCATCGGTCTTGCCGGCAGCGCCTGCTTTTGCAGCTTTCTTTTCTTTTGAAGAGCTGACAACGGTTGGTTGAGCTGCTTCTTCTCCAGGCTTCTCCTGCTCGCTCTCCCACCATGCTTCTGTCGTTGGGGTTCTGTGTTTTTGCTGCCGGAGGAGAAGGATGATGACAAGGAGGATGGCCAGGACGAGGATTCCTGCAGCAAGGCTTAACCAGAGGAGGAGCCCAGTGCTGCTGCTTGCGTTGGTGTCTGCTGCTGGCAGTGGTGATGGCGCTGGCGCCAGTGCAGCAGGTGGCGCTGCCGGTAAAGAAGACGATGATAGTGAAGCGAGAACGTACCATGCTCCAACTCCTGCCGCGATAAGAAGGGCAATGACTATGATAAGAGCAATCCAGGCCCACCTCTTTTTTGGAGCTTCTCCAACTCTGTTCTCTTGCCCTTTATCATCAGGTAGCTTATCACTTACTATAGAATATGGCGTTGAGGCTGTTGTGGAAAACGGTGAAGAATAGGCTGGCGAAGATGCCCGAGCTGCTGCCTTTGCCGACGTTTTCTTCTTTTTTGCTGCTGCACGGGCAGCCACGGATGGCAGGGGTGTTGTTTCCGGATCTCCTAAAATGGGCTCGTAGAATGACCATTCCTTGATTCGGACTTTTCTTCTCTTTGCCAATGCCGCGATGACGATAGCGATAATCAAGAGAAGGAGAAAAATGACGAGTCCTGCAAATAAGGCAAGGAGAACATCCTGCAGGGCTTGAGGGGAGTTTTGTAACGCGGTTACTGGAGCGCCAGCTAAGAGCGTGAGAATGAACAAGAGCCATCCTGCTCGGGAGAACTGATGGTGTTCTCGCTTCCAACCCCAAGTACTCTTTGCCCCCATTGTTACTACTGCGGAATACTACTATACTTTATAAAGGTTTTGATTTTTCGTATGTGCATAGCATCTTCAAAATTCTCAAAGGAGCATTTCAGGAGCTGCATCCCCGGATGGGGCATCCCCCTGCAACGCTCTCGATGAGAATAACAAGAGAATTTTGACCTCAATGATGCTATGCACATACGATTTTTCCTGTTTCCAGAAGAAAAGCTTAAAAAGCCCCTGCTGTGTCATTCAGGCATGGAACCCAACTTCATTATTGGTCAAGCAATCCTTTCTGCGGAGTCTGCTTGTTCACCTGTTCAGAACGAAAGCTTATCCGGCAGTTCAGCCCCTTCCTCGCTCGACCCTGCTGCGTTTGAACAGCGCATCCAACAGACGATCACCGAGCATAGCCTGTTCACCAAAGAAGACCTTGTGCTTGTTGCCTGCAGCGGCGGCAAGGACAGTACGGTCCTGCTGTACGTCCTGAAGAAGCTTGGCTACACTGTTGAAGCGATCACCATCGATGCTGCCATCGGCTGCTATACTAAGGAAAATCTCAAGAACCTCCATGCCCTGTGCTCCTCCCTTCACGTCAAGCTCCATGTTGTCGAATTCAAGAAAGAATTTGGCAAGTCTCTCTGCTACATCCAGTCCGTGCTGAAAGAGAATGGCTATCATTACAAGAGCTGCCACACGTGCGGCGTGCTTCGGCGCTATCTCATCAACAGGGAAAGCAAGGCCATCAAGCCGGCTGTCGTTGCTACCGGCCACAATCTTGATGATGAGGCTCAGGCAGTTCTCATGAGCTTTTTGCGGGGAAGCCTGCCGCTCATCTCCAGGACAGGTCCGAAAACAAATTCCGGAGGAGACCCGCGCTTCATCCCGCGGGTGAAGCCGCTCTATTTCACCCCAGAAAAAGAGGTTGTTGCGTATTCCAGGCTGAAGCAGTTTCCTGTCCATTACGGCGCCTGCCCATGCAGTTCGGATTCCTACCGCCGCGAGGTGAGAACCCTGTTCCGAGATTTTCTTTCCTTCCCTGCAGATCCGGAAGAAGTAAAGAACAACATTGTTGCCTCGTTCCTCACCATGAAGCCGGCCTTGATGGGCCATTTTTCCATGATGTCAGGATCGCCCATCCGAGAATGCCCGATCTGCGGCGAGCCAGCATCTCAAAACATCTGCAACGCCTGCGCCATCCTTGCAAAAGTCGCGCCATCTGATGATTCTCTGCCGCCCTTTTCAGATTCTCTCCCAGATTCTCTCTCAGATTCTCCTTCAGATTCTCCTCCAGCTCCGGAGATGGTTCAACAGGCTGATGCAGCCATGGCGGAGGTTGTAATCCATGATTGATGTCGTCATTCCGTCTGGAAATGAGAACGAGTTCATTGCGATGGCGCAGACGCTGGGGATCGCTGCCTTGTGCTTTCTTGACACGAAAGCAGACCTTTCCGGGCTGCAGCGAACAACTGCTGTCCGGCTCTTCAGCGCCAGCTCTTCCGCAACCTCAAACAGCAGAGTCAAGATTGTTACGGCAGGGCAGCAGGCCCGGCATTATCTCGAGCATGCAGCCGTAGATGCCGTCCATGGAGTTGAAGAGCTGGAGCCAAGAGACGGCCTTCACCAGCGCCGTTCAGGCCTGAATCATATCCTTGTCACCTTTGCTGCGGAAAAGAACAAGCTCATCGGATTTTCCTTCCACGATCTTCTCCAGCTCCACGGCCAGCGAAGAAGCCAAGTGCTCGGCAGGATCCAGCAGAACGTCGCCCTGTGCCGGAAAGCAAAAGCGAAGATGATGCTTGCCTCATTCGCTGCAACGCCGTACGAGATGCGCGCACCGCATGACATGATCGCTGTCGGGCAGCTGATAGGCATGACTGCAGGAGAGGCGAAAGAGGCAGTAGCGGCGCTGGAGAAGAAGATTCAGGAGAAGAGTTCTTCGGCTTTGTAGAAAATCAGCTATGCGGATACAAATCTTCGGCTCTGTAGAAAGTCTTTCTTCGTTTTTAATCGTCAAATACATATTTTCGACTAAAAAACACAGATTTGGGGCGCCGCCGTGACTTTCCCTAAAGCTCTTTTTTCTTTCCCACCCTGCAGAGCGAGGTGGGAAAGAAAAAAGACCTAACCCTGTTAGATACGGCGGCGCCCCAAGTCTGAACGACATTTTCTACAGAGCCCAAATCTTCAAAAGATTTATAACATCTGGCGTATTCCCAAAGATTCATGGCGCGGCGTACTATCAACCAACCAAAAACAACAGCGCAATCAGGCGGGTTAGCAGCAATTGTTGCAAAGCTTGGCATCCCTGAAAATATTCGTGATGTTCTTGGTGATCAGGCACAACAGGTTCTTGAGGGTGCCGTGATGCACAATCCCCAAGCCGTGTTTGATTTTGCTATCAAATCAGAGCATGGCACTTTGGTAGGCCAGGATAACGATGATCTACTTCAGAGAGTAGGCCATGCCTCGCTTGAAAAAGACCCAGGATTGGCTCTCAAGGTAGCAGAGCATTTTGGTGACAGGCCCTTAGCTCGTCGTGTCGAACAAAAACTGCTCCAATCTGAAGAGTGTGATGTCTCTGCATTATACCGGGCTGCGGTCTTGTCCGGGGATAAGCGCCTTCTTCACCTTGCTCGTCAAGCCATTGTTTACTATGATGTTGAAGAGGCTTATAGCAGAGGCCGCGTTGATGGCGATACTGCTCTTGTAGACATGGCAAGAAAACGACTTGTAGATGAACAGCCAAGCGATGCGTATGATCTCGGTGTGCAATTTAAAGACACTGTCTTACTTGCCATTGTCCGCCCCATTTTTGCGGTGGTTCGCCCTTCAGAAGCTTACCAGGTTGGTGTTGCTGCAAAGGACAAAAGATTACAGCGTTTAGCCTTTCCAGAGCTGCTTCAAGACGACCCTCGGCTTGCCTACACTGCTGCTAGGACGTTCAGAAGTGAAAGGCTGCTCCGGCAAGCACGAAAAGCATACGCTGATGATGCTCCAGAACAGGCGTATAAGCAAGCGGTTAAATCCAAGGACAAGAAACTCCGTGAATTAGCATCTGCTGCGCTTCTTCGAGAGGACAATGGTCTTATCTTTACCGCTTATGATATTGCTAAACAATTCAATGATTCTTCCATGCTTTTCGAAGCGCTTCCACGATTTGCAAAGGCAGATCCTGAAGAGGCGTATAAAGTTGCTATCCAGCGGCGTGATTTTAGTCTTGCAACATTTGCTATTGACCAACTCGCCAAACAGCACCAGCTTACAGCTAATGAAGTAACTGCTGTCCGGCAGCTTTATCGTTATCCATAAACAACTTTTTGAAAGAAACCTTTATAACCACTTCCACACTCCCTCTCTACATGCCACCACAAAAAAAGCAAACCAAGAAAAAACCAGCAAAAAAGGCCAATACTTTGGCAGAATTAATCGTAGCTCTTGGCATCCCCCCCAACCTCCCCTATCATGCTGAGAGGGCTGAAGCAATCATTAACTCCTCCGGGAGCAATCTTGATGATGTTTTTGGAGAGCTTCTTGTCGCCAATCCGCACATGGCGTACAATCTCGCAAGTGCAATCAATGATCCTAAACGGTTAGGCATGGCAGGCTATGCGCTGCTCGAGACAGATCCCGGAACTGCGTATCTTGCCAGCGACATTACTGGCGATAAGAAGCTTCAGCGGGAGGCATTGGAGCGGCTTGCCGTCCACGACCCTCGCCAATTTGCCGATCTTTTAGTTGATCCCGATCGTCATATCAAAGACATCGTTCCTTCACGGCTGATTCGCACCGTTGCACGGGCCATGCTTTCAGAAAATCCGCTCTTAGCATACCAAGCTGCGATCATCATTGGTGATCGGCGGCTCCTTGCAAGCGCCAGAAAAAGAGCTCGTGTCGAAACAAGTGGGGAAGAATTGTACCATTTTGCTAAAGAACACCATGACGAACAACTTCTGGAGTATGCTCGTGAAGAGCTAATAAGCGATCCTGATTTTGGGGCTGCTTACCGCGTTGGTTCCATGTTTCGTGACAAACCCCTTATAAAAGCTGCCAGCGCTCGCGTCCTTCAGGAGGATCCAAAAAGAGCGTATAATCTTGCGGTTCAGTATCATGATCAGCGATTGCGTAAAAAAGCAAGCATCAGGAATGGCCAAGAACAGGTGGACAACGAACTCATTAACGCTGCCAGGCCGTCCTTTGCGGAACATGACCCTGATAGGGCGTATGCTGTGGGAAAAAGAGTCGAGGATGAGGCGCTTGTTGCTTTTGCTCTTCACTATATCTCTAAAATGAAAAGATTATCCGATACTACTAAAAAACTTGTCTGGGAGCTTTATCACGCTTAATGTTCAGCTATAAAACGTGCACATCAGAACACTGATTCACACTATCTTCTCTTCTTCCATCACGCTCTGCTTCTTTCCGCGCGGAGCGTGTGTTGATTGCTTAACTCCTCCATTTCTTTTCCTTTCCATCGCCGCTTCAATCAATCCCATGAATAATGGCGCTGGCTTCAGCAGAGTGGACTTCAGTTCCGGATGAGCCTGCGTGGCGACGAAAGAAGGATGATC
Organism: Candidatus Woesearchaeota archaeon; assembly: GCA_016180035.1. GTDB lineage: Archaea > Nanobdellota > Nanobdellia > Woesearchaeales > UBA12501 > JACPCA01. Next base: position 1 of record JACPCA010000063.1, on the reverse strand, counting down.
A
>JACPCA010000062.1 GCA_016180035.1 Candidatus Woesearchaeota archaeon | reverse complement strand
TCAAGCACCAAACAAAAAACCCTCATCTGACCGGAAATCGGCGATAAAGACCCCCACGCTTTAGCGGGGGGATAGCCGATTTCCCCCAAAAAATGTTATCTTAAATAGCGCCATACTATGAAGGGGTATTAACCTATTTATAAAGTATCCTTTCCCGTTTCGTCGTCTGCCCCCCAAAGCAACCTATATAAATACCATCACCTTTCTCAGCTCTATGCCGCCTACCATAAGCTTCTGCATGATCGCCAAGAATGAGGAAGCGTATATTGCAGACTGCCTCAACTCGGTCAAGGGCCTTGCCAAGGAAATGATCGTCGTGGATACTGGCAGCGCTGATAAGACGGTGGAGATTGCGGAACAATGCGGTGCAACAGTGCATCATTTTCCTTGGAATGGCAGCTTTGCCGATGCCAGGAATGAAAGCATCAAGTACGCCACCGGCGACTGGATACTTGTTCTTGATGCTGACGAGGCGATCAGCCTCCGAGACCATGACCGGTTCAGGGCGCTTACGGAACAATCCAGTGTGGATGGATACTTGCTCCAGCAGCTCAATTACACGAATGATTCTACACGGCTGCGCTGGGAGCCCTGCAGCGCTGCCACACCGGAGAGCAAGGCCTTTACTGGTTTCGTCCCTTGTCCGATCTGCCGTTTCTATCGGAACAAGCCCACCTATAGGTATCGCTATAAGATCCATGAGATGATCAATGAGTCCATCCTCGATCATGGCGGAAGGATAGAATTGACAGGCCTCCCGATCCATCACTACAAGGCATTCAAGACAAAGGAAGAGACGATGGAAAAAGCAGGACGATACCTGCAGCTCCTTGAACAGCAGATTCGGGACAATCCGCATGATCCAAAAACGTATTACGAGTACGGCCAGCTCCTGCTCAATCTCAAGCGGCCAGAAGAGGCCCGCGCTGCGCTCTTGAAGGTTCATGAGCTGGAGCACACTGCCAAGTACGCGTACAGCGCCATTGGCTTTTTACAATATCTCCTGGCACAGGCATGTCTGCAGACAAGCCGTCCTGATGAAGCCATCGATTGGCTGAAGAAAGGCATTGCACACCAGCCGAAGAGCAAGAACTGCTATCTCCTGCTTGGCAACGTGCTGATCCAGCAAAAGAAATTTCAAGAAGCATTCAGCGTCATGGACCAGGCCATCGCCAATGGCGTGTCCGACAATGCTATCCATAACACGCTCGGCGTCTTGTTTCTGCAGCTCGGCATGCTCCAGGATGCCGTGCGCTGTTTTGAGTATGGAAGGGGGATCAATGTCGGAATCAATCCTGCCATCGAAAAGATCAATAATAACCTGTTTGCCTGCTACCTCCAGCTCGGCAGGATCCAAGACGCAGAAGAGCTGCTGGAACAGGCCATCAAGGAAACTCCGCGAGTGGCAAGCTATTACGCCAATCTCGCCCAGCAGTATGGAAGGTCCGGCAAGGCTGGCAAGGCGCGGGAAAAATTGGAAAAGATCAGAGAGCTCTGGCCGGAACAGCAGGCATATATTGATCAGAAGCTGCACGAGCTTGGCATGATGGAGAAGGACAGCATGAAGGGTACGGGCAGCACAAGCAGCGAGGGAAGCAAAAACAGCACGATCCAACCCACCTCAACCCGGCAGGTGCAAGCATGAAGAATGACACCACCAATGACGCTCCAAGCGGCAGCCTTACCCGCAGTACGATCAGCTTATGCATGATCGTCAAGAATGAAGAAGGCGTGCTGCGGGAATGCCTCTCCAGCGTCCATGGCCTTGTTGATGAAATGATCATCGTCGACACCGGCAGCACGGACAGGACCATTGATGTCGCCAGAGAATTCAAGGCAAAGATCTCATCCATCCTCTGGGCAGATGACTTCAGCGCTGCCAAAAACGCTGCCATCCGCCGCGCCACGAAGCAGTGGATTCTCTGGCTGGACGCTGACGAGGTGCTGCCGGCATCCGAGCATGAGAAGGTACGGCAGGCAATTGCCGCAGCAGACAACCCAAAGATAGACAACCCAAAGAGCAGCATTGAAGGATACCGGACACCGATTAAGAATTTCATCACTATCGAAAAGAACGAGATGGCCAGCGGGGCTGTTCCCCTCGTCTCATCGCCAGATACCGCCATGGCAGAAGCGAAGGGAGCAAATGCGTATTTTGTATCCACCACCATCCGGCTGTTCCGAAACCACAAGGATCTTTATTTTGTCGGGCGAGTCCACGAGCTGCTCAACAAAGACAAGGACACGGGCGTGATCGCCACTTCTGACCTCACTATCCATCACTCCGGGTATCTTCGCCATGGCGCGCGGCGGGAGGAGAAAAAGGAGCTCTATCTCCGGCTTGGAAAGGAGAAAGCAGAGCAGGAGAAAACGCCGGAAGCGCAGGTGGAGCTGAGCGCGCTGTACGCGGATCGCGGCCAGCTCCATCATGCCAAGGCCTGCCTTCAGAAAGCCATCCAGCTCAAGCCAAATGTTCCGGAATGGCATTACAACCTTGCCGTGCTCCACAAAAAGCTTGGAGAGTACGGCAAGGCAGAAGAAGCCTTGAGAAAGGCGATCTTTCTCGACGAAAAAACAACTGCAATATATCTTAATCCTGACCCGTACCCGTTCATTTTCGCATCGCTCGGAGAGCTCTTCATGCGCCAGCGCAGGTATGACGATGCCCTGTTCATGCTCGCCAAGGCGCGAAAGAGCCACCCGAACAGGGACGTTATTGATCATGCCATCCAGCAATGTTATCTCCTGCAGCGGAGAATGCAGAGAAGATCCACCGCCGTGCAGGGTGCCATGCAGGATGCTATGCAGAGCGCCATGCCGGGCAAGATCATGCAAGGCAAGCGGAGTGGACCATGAGCAGCCGGCCGATGATGAGCAACCAGCAAGCGGCGAGCAGCAGGCCAACGATTAGCCTATGCATCATCGCCAAGAACGAAGAAGCATGGCTGCAGCAGTGCATTGACAGCGTCCGGGACGTCGTTGACGAGATCATTGTCGTCGACAATGAGAGTTCAGACAGGACTGCTGCCATCGCTCAGGAAAATGGGGCTGTTGTTGTTTCCTGCCCTGCGAAGGATGATTTCAGCGCGCTCCGCAACGAAGGCATCAAGAACGCCACCAAAGACTGGGTTCTCATGCTTGATGCTGACGAGGCCATCTCCAAGAAAGACCACTCCAAGATCCTTGCAGCCGTGGCCAGAACTGTCGACGGGTATTTTCTCATCCAGCGAAACTACACCCTGCCCGTTAGCAAGCCTGATAGCCCTGCAGCGTCGCAGGGCACCTTGACGCAGGAATGGGTTCCGAATGACCAGTTCTATGAAGAAGGAAAGCAGTTTTCTGGCTTCCGACCAAACCCCATCCTACGCCTGTTCAGAAACAAGAAAGAGTATTCCTTCCGCTACCGCGTCCATGAAGACGTGTACCCTTCCATCGAAGAGCATGGCGGAAAAGCAGAGATCATCAACATCGTCATCCACCACTTCAATGCTCTCAAGCCGCAAGAGCGCCGCGCCGCGTCTCTCGAGCGGTACCATCACCTGATCGAGCTGCAGGCAAAAGAGTATCCGGACGACCTTACTGCCCTCCAGTATCTTGCCATGATGCACTTGTCGAGAAGAGAAACGGATAAGGCTCTTGCCGCCTTTGAATCCATCATCAGGCGCGACCCTTTCCATGGCATCGCGCACAAGTGCTTGGGAGCGCTGTACGCCCAGAAAGCAGGGATGGAAACAGGAAAAGGAACAATGACGGAAGCAAAGGAGGGAACAAGGACTGAAGCAGAAATGAAAGCCGCGGCGCAGGACAGAAAGAAGGCGATGGAGCATTTCGCCAAGGCCATCAAGCTGATCCCAAAAGATCCTGATGCGTATCTTGATCTTGCCCTGCTCTGCCATCAGGACGGGAATACCAGGCATGCCATCAAGATCTTGGGCATGGCAACAAGAGAACGCATCAACAGCCCTGCCGTGTACAACATGCTCGGCGTGCTGCTGCTGGAGACGAATAACCTTGACGAGGCAGTCAAGACGCTGGAATACGCAAACGAGGCATTTTCCAGCTATGCTGCAGTCCCAACGATCATCAACAATCTTTTTAGCGCGTATCTTCAACAGGGCGAGGGAGACAAGGCCATTGCGCTTTTGGAAGGCGCCATTGCCTCCATGCCTATTGTCGAGAGCTTCCACCAAAACCTTCTCCAGCTCTACCGCCAGACCGGGCAGCATGAAAAGGCAGATGCGCTGGAGAAGAAAACTCAGAAACATGAAGCAGCAAAACGCTAAATACGCAGGCATCATGCCAACAGATATCACACCAAGCAATGGGTCTCACTTAATATGAAGCTCGACGATATCGCCGTCTGCCAATACATGCGGTAAATGGTGCTTCTGGCCCGGGAATTTTGCCGAGGCTCCCCAGACGCGCGCGTACTTGAACTTGGCAGTGAATTCGCGGTGCAGCTTCTCGCACATGGACTGTACGGTCGAGCCGCGCAGCATGATCATCGGCACGTCCATGTCTGCCTTTTTTCTTGCTTCCTTGCAGTACACGCTGATAAAATTGAGCTTATCGTATATCGCATCCTTGAGCTGGCCGATATTTATTTTTTCCTGGGCGCTGATGCACAGTCCTGCCCCGGTCTTGCGGCGAAGCTCCTGCAGCTCCCGTTCAGAGACCGTGTCCATCTTGTTCAGCACGATGATGCAGGGCAAGTATTTCTTGTTGCCCTCGATACAGTCGATGAACTGGTCAACGGTGATATCGTCCCGGATGACCACGTCTGCATTGAAGATCCTGAACTCTTTCATGATGCCCTTAAAGGTTTCCGGCTCTGCCTTGGTCAGCGGCACGGTGGAAGCCATGCTGATGCCGCCCCTGCTTTTCTTGGCGATCTTTACGTCTGGCGGCTTCTGATCGAGCCTCAGGTCTGCCTCATAAATCTCTTTCTGAAGCACCGGAAGATGCTCCGGATGGTGGACCTCGAGGAGGATGATGCACAAGTCCGCATTCCTCATGACGGCAAGCACTTCCTTCCCTCTCCCGCGGCCGGATGCTGCGCCGTGGACAATGCCGGGCACGTCTAAGATCTGGATCTTGGCATGCTTGTATACGAGAAGGCCGGGAATCACGGTCAGCGTCGTGAAGGCATAAGCGCCGACCGCAGACTTGGAGCCTGTCAGAGAATTGAGCAGGGTTGATTTTCCTGACGAGGGAAAGCCGATGATGATGACCGTGGCATCGCCGCTCTTCTTGACCGAGTATCCTTCCCCTTTCTTGCCGCCGGAGGAGCGCTTGACCTGGGCTTCCTTGAGCTTGGCGATCTTGGCGCGGAGAAGGCCGTAATGATGCTGCGTACGCTTATTGTACTGCATCGTGGACATTTCCTTCTCTATCTGCTGGATCTGGTCATCATAATCTGGCATGAGCGGGAAAGAAGAACTCCGGTTTATATATGTGCTGGTCTCATGAGTTCGGAATTATGAGGTAGTAGTTTGGAGGAGGCTTCGAAGCGGCACTCCAAACTATAAACTCCGAACTCTTTTACACCCAATCTTTCTTCTTAAAATACAGGTATGCGATGATGATGGCTGCCAGCATCAGCCCCAGCGCAAAAGCATATCCGAATGCCCAATCCAATTCTGGCATATGGCGGAAGTTCATGCCGTAGATGCCGGACACGATGGTCGGGACAAGGATGAGGGTGGCGATCACTGTCAGCTTTTTCATCGTCTCATTCAGGCTGTTAGAGATGGAGGAAACGTACAAGTCTAGTGCGCCAGTGACGATATCGCGATACGTCGCTTCCACATCAAGAAGCTGATTGATGTCGTAATGCACTTCACGGAACCAGGAAAGATTCCGCCTGCTCACTTGTGGAAGCTGGCCCTGCTCGATCGCTGCAATAACCTCCCTGTTGCTGCTCAGGCTCTTGTGGAAATAGATCAGCGCCTTCTTGATGCGGAAGATGTTCTGCACGGTCTTCTGCGTCGGATTTTTGAGAAGCTCTGTCTCGACATCGTCAATCTCATCTCCCAGTCGGTCGAGTGTCGCGTTGAACTCTTCCAGCACGATGTCGATGACCTCATACACGAACAGGTCTGATGACTCGATAAACTCCTTTGTTTCGTGCTGCCGAAGAAGGCTGCCCGCGAGGCGCTGGAGGGCGGGAAGCGGATGGCTGCTGGCCGTGATCACATAATCCTTATTGAACAGGATGAGAAGGATGGCTGTTTTTCCCCCAGTATCAGCGGCAAGCGAACTCTTGAGCGTTATCTTTGCCACGTTCTCAAACGAGTTGGCGCGCGGCATCTCTTCCATATCGTTGATGTCAAGAAAGTGCTTGCGGGAGATGGACGTTTTCTTTTCAAGAAGCCCGATTTCCTGCTCGGTCGGGGCCATCGCATCAATCCAGAGGAGAGGATGCGCAGGATGGATGTCATCTAATCCCCCTTTTCTGATGGTGCCGCGGACGTTCTTGTAAACAGTTAACATAAGCTGTTTATGGGGGTGGCGATTTATAAATTTTCTTCTTGAATCGATATACTCCAGCTTTAATCCTTCTTCACGTCCCGGCAGGCATGATGCACATTCTCTACCAGCTGCGGGATGAGCTTTTCTGGAATGCTGGAAAAGGACAGCCGTATCGTTGAGCCGAGCGCTACCACGCCTGTGCTGTATTTCTTGAGGAGGGCCTGCCGAACCTGTTCTGCATCAATCCCTTTCTTGAGGCGGAGGCAGGTGAAATACGCGGCATTGCAGGGCAGCGGAGAAAAAAATTCTTGGTATTTTTCCTTATGCACCGCATCCATCATCGCTTCGTACCTCTTCTTGAGGATGGCATAATTCTTCTTTTTTTCCTGCTCGAGCGAGGGGGACTGGAGCGCCCGGAGGACAAGGCTCTGCGACAGGTGGGAGACATTGGACACCGAGCCGCGGACAGCTCCTGTTGCCTTGTCTTCCAGCGCGCGGCAGGCAAGCGGCGTTATGCCTTTTGCAGCAAACGTCAAAAACCCGACGCGGAGCCCCCATGCGAATTCTTCTTTGGTCGCCCCATCAATCTTGACAGCAAGAAGGTTCTGGTGAAGGCCTGCCAGCCTGGAAAAGAAGGATTCGGCCATGCCATTCCGATACACGAAGCCGGCATAGGCATCGTCAAGAAGCACCACGACCTTCCGCCCTTTGATGGCAGCCTGCTGGAGCGCGGTGATAAGATCGATCGCTTCCTCCATCGTCGGCGTGTACCCGGTGGGGTTGTTCGGGAAGTTCAGCAGCACGATCAGCTTGCTGTTCTTTCCTTTTGTTCGTCCCGCACCCTTTTTTGTTCCTGCAGCATGGATGGCATCTGAAAACCCCTGCGTGTTCAGCCCTTTGCCGTCAAACATAGGGATCTTGTTGAGCGCTGCGCCATGATGGTGGCAGAAGATCATCTCGTAATTCTCCCAGAAGAGGTCAAACGTGACGATTACGTCACTGGAATCGATGAACAGGTCTGCAGCAACGCTCATGGCGTGCGTTATGCCGGCGGTGACGACGGGGATGCTTGTCTCCACGGTCATGCCAGGATTCTTTTTGAGAAGATCTGCGAGCCATGCTTCCCGCAGCTCTTTGACTCCTGCTGATGGTGCGTAGGGAAACACGTCGTTTGGGTCAAGAAGGATGTTGCTTGCTATGGCATCGAGCCGCATCGGCGTCCCATCATCATACATGCCTATTCCTATCGTGGCGTTCAGCTTTTTCCTTTTTGCCTCCGCAGCCTGGGCAGGAATGCCCTGAGAAGGAAAGAACAGCGCCCTTCCCTTGGCGGACAAGAGCCCAAAGATGACAGGAGCCTCTTTCTTGAGGATCGCGTTCAGCCGAGATGCTTGCGGGTGCATACCAAGATTAAGAGATAAGGAGTTTATAAAGTTGATGATGACACTTTCTACAGGGCCGATGGGATTCTGCAGAACTGAAGAGATGGCGTATTCTTTGTCTCTTTTGTTTGTTTCTTCACCCCTTATCCATCCCTATCACAAAATCAAGCCCGCGGACAGACAGCTTGTCGGTATGCTGGTATTCCTTCTCGATAGGAAGCGGTGATAGGACGAGCTGCTGCGCTCCGACTTTCTCCTTGATCTGCTCCTGCCAGGCTTGAAGGCACTCTACGCCCTCCTCGTCTGACTGGAGGTGGAGCAGGATCCTGTCTGCCTTCTGCAGCCCTGCTTTCTTCCGCAGCGACTGCACGCGGCGCATGACCTCGCGGGCATAGCCCTCGGCGTCAAGCTCTTTCGTGCGCTCTTTGTTCACATATAGCGTCCCCTTGGCGAATGCCATCGCCTCAAAATTTGGAGGCGCCTTGGGCTCGATGATGAGATGCTCTTGCGTGATCCGGTGCTTGCTGTTTCCCACAGCGATGTCATGATATCCCTGCTTGTCGATGTGGGACAGGATGGTCTCCGGCGATTCTGTGGCAAACTTGGCGATGATGCTGGCAGTCGCTTCGCCAAACGCTGGTTGGAGCTTAGCAAAGTCTGCCTTGACGACGTCGCGCGGCGCGTCAACACGCTCCACGACGTCCATGCTTTTGACATTGGTCTGGACAAGGATGGTTCAAGCTCCACGTTGATGTCTTCTTCCCGCTCTTTTGGCCACGAATAGTGATGGATGCTTGCCTCTTCCAGGCCGAAAGCATTCTTGAAGTTGAGGTACATGGACTCGGTGATGAACGGGGCGGCTGGAGCGAACAGCTTCATCGTTTCCAGCAGGACACGATACAGTACATACACCACGGCTTTTTTCTCGTCATCTTCTCCTGTCGCAAGCTTCTCCCGGATGAGCTGGATGTACGTTCTCGACAGTTCGAGATAGAGCCGTTCTATCTTCCAGGGGATCTCGTTCAGAAGATAGGCGTTAAAGCAGCCGGTCACGCTGCGGATCGTGCTGTTCAGGACAGAAAGGATGTAGCGCTCTTCCACCTTGAAGGATGCCTCTGCTTCCTCTCGTTTTATCTCTTCAGGATTCACTCCGAGCAGGATGGCATTGTCGATGACGAGCTTGTGCAGGTTCCATAGCACGCGGAGATTGTTGTGCTTGAGCTTCATGTCCTCAAAATTATAGTTCAGGTCGACAGCAGGGTTTGCCCCGCCGATCGTGTAGTATCGGAGCGTGTCTGCTCCGTACTTGGAGATGACTTCTTCGGGAAGGATGTAATTGCCGAGCGACTTGGACATTTTCCTTCCGAGAGCATCCTGCACGAAGCCATGCATGTAGACATTGCGGAACGACGGCTTTTTTAGGGCGACGATGGACGCGACATGAAGCAGGTTGAACCATCCGCGGATCTGGTCCTTGCCTTCGAGGATGAAATCTGCAGGGAACAGCTTCTTGAAGTTCTTCTCCGTGTGCGGATAGTCCAGGCAGTTCCAGGATGCCGAGCCGGCATCAACCCAGACGTCGATAATGTCCGGGATGCGCTTCTTGACGCCGCCGCAGCCGCACTTGATGGTGACCTCGTCAATCCATGGCCTGTGGAGGTCTTTCGGGACGTCTGCTCCTTCGCTGACGAGCTCCTTGACAGATCCGACAACAACATAATTCGCACACTTGCCGCAGCGCCAGACGGGAAGCGGCGTTCCCCAATAGCGCTGTTTCGTGATCGAGTTGTCCCGGAGATGCTCCAGCCACGAATTGAAGGCATTGTATGCTGCGTCAGGAACCCACCGGATCTTGTTGTTCTCTTTGATCATCTCTTCCTTGAGATCCTCGACGCGGAAGAACCATTGCCGTGTCGCCCGGAAAATGACAGGCTTGTGGCAGCGCTGGCAGTGGGGATAGCTGTGCGTCACGCTCGTTTCCGCAAGCAGCGCCCCTTCCTTCTTCAGCGCGTCAATGATGAGCGTGTCATCCTGCTTGGCGCGGATGCCCGTGAACGGCCCGCAGTTCTCAAACACCCCGTTCTCGTTGAGGTGGTTCACGGGTGGAAGCCCATTGCGGTGGCCGACCTCGTAATCTTCAGGGCCGCATCCTGGCGCCGCATGGACGATGCCAGAGCCGGCATCGGTCCCGACATACTCTGCCGAGAGGAGGACGGTGTGCAGCTTGGGGTTGCTCCGAAGCTCCTCCAGGAATGGAAGATCCTTCGCAAGAGGATGCTGGTATCTCCTCCCTTCCAGCTGCGCCCCTTTCATCTCTTTGATGATCGTATATTTTCGCCCGGCAACGGACTGGATGAGCGGGCCTGCCAGCGCCCTGGCAACGATCCATCGCTCTGTCGTATCTGTCCCGTTATTATCTTTCCTATCATTATCTGTCTCATGATCATTAGGCTCAAAGGAAGTATGCTCAGGACTAGCATCAACGGCGCATTCCACATAGTCCAGCTCCGGATGCACCATGACCGCAAGGTTGAACGGGATGGTCCATGGCGTTGTCGTCCAGATGACCAGAAACAGGTTTTCTTCGCCAAGAACAGGGAATTTGACAAAGATAGAGTTTTCGGTGACGTCCTCATATTCCAGCTCATGCTTGGCAATAACGGTGGCGCAGCTCGCGCACCAGGTCATCGTGCGCAGGCCTTCATACAGCCTGTTGTTCTCGTGCGCTTTCTTGATCACCCACCAGACACCCTCGATGAACTCTTTCTTGATGGACTGGTAGGCATTGTCAAAGTCCATCCAGACACCCATGCGCTCAAAATCCTGGTTCATGACCAGCATGTTGTCAACAGACAGCTGCCGGCACGCCTCGACAAACTTCTCGACGCCATACTTTTCGATGGCGGCCTTGCCCTTGATGCCGAGCTTTTTTTCAGTGGCGTGCTCCGACGGGAGGCCGTGCATGTCATAGCCTGCCCTGTCCCAGACATTGAAGCCCTGCATGCGCTTGTGCCGCAGCACCATGTCCTTCAGCGCCTTGTTCCATGCCGTGCCGATGTGGACGCGGCCGGATGTGTAGGGGGGGCCGTCAAGAAAATAGAACGCCGGGCCTTTCTTCGTCTTGTCCTTTGACCATTCATACGTCTGCTCTTTTACCCAGTGCTTGAGGATGGCCTCTTCAGCCTGCACAGGCTGATAATCGCCTATCGTAACAGGCTTCATGGCAGCAACCGGGCTGGCTGGCTTTTGCTTCTTCGAAGGCATGGTCGGCTCGTAGCAGGCTGTGATTTAAAAAGATTGTTAGTGGGTATTGGGTGGTAGGTTGTAGGTGGTGGCTCCAATGTTGGATCAACTACCTACAACCAACTGCCCAACAACAACCTTTATAAACCCCTTCTTTTCTCTTGCAGCGTATGGCATCAGCTATTGCATCAGCCTCCGCAGACATCAAGGTCTTTAACCGCTGGAGCACCCAGGGCATCCAGGTAGAGGATCCTGGCCTGAAGGAGTACATCTGCCTCCAGCCAAGGTATGTTCCGAAGACTGGGGCGAGGTATGCTGGCGCGCGATTCCACAAGTCGAATGTCTTTATTGTCGAGCGATTCCTCAACAGGCTTATGAATGCAGGCCATAAGGCAAAAAAGCATTTCAAGACATCGTACCACATGACTGGCAAATCCCACAACGCCTGCAAGATCGTGGAAGAATTATTCGAAAAGATCGAGCAGCGCATCAAGAAGAATCCTATTGAAGTGCTGGTCAAGGCGATCGAGAACGGGGCGCCGCGAGAAGAGATCATCACGATAGAATACGGCGGCGCGCGCTATCCAAAAGCAGTGGAGTGCTCTCCTCAGCGCCGTGTCGACTGGTCCATTCGGATGATGGTCCAGGGGTCATTCCACAAGTCATTCAATTCCAAGAAGAAGATGGTTGACTGCCTCCTCGACGAGGTTCTCGCTGCTTATCAAGGGACAGCGGCTTCGAACGTGATTTCCAGGAAGTTTGACATGGAGCGCCAGTCGGACAGCAGCAGATAATCCTAAAAGGTATTCTGACGTTTTTAAAAGATATTCTGGCGTTTTTGCTTGAAAATTGCCTTAAAGAAAGCCATCATCTCCCCTATTTCCTTACTCTTTCCCTTGCACGCCAGTAATCGTGATGATATTCGCCGCATCGTCAACATCGATATCAACTGAAGAAAGATTGTTGACCACGATATCGTTCCCTTCAAGATAATACGTGCAGTCCAGCCCTGTCACGCGGATCTTTTCGATATTCCGGTATTCAAGGACTTTTTGGGGTGCTGTGCCGGTCTTGTGCGGGTTATTCACGTCAAACAGCGCAATGATGGCTGTCTTGAACTCGTCGCCCTGCGCTGTAGGCTTTCTTCCGATGAGAATATTCTTGGTCTTGTACGCCATTCCTGCCACCCATGCTCACCGTAAAGAGAGATTGGTTTATAAAATTAGCGGTATTTGGGGTCCTGTAGAAAATGTCGTTCAGATTTGGGGCGCCGCCGTGATTTTCTATGAACTCGTCTTTTAGCGCCCACCTCGCCCGGGCAGGGTGGGAGATAAAAGAGAGCTAAATAAAGGTTAGTACAGCGCGCCCCAAATCTGTTTTTTAGCCGAAAACGGATATTTGGCGATTGGCTGTAACGAAAGACTTTCTACAGGGCAGGTATTTGGCGTTGAGAAAATCCCTGCCACGGCGGCTGCTCACCACTTCACATCAATCACGTCCCTGATACCGCGGATCTGATTAACGATCGTGGTATAGTTCACGTTTCCCAGCGGCTGGAGGCTGAACGTGATGTTGATCCTGTCTTTTTTTGTCCGGGTATTGATTGATTTCACATTGACCCTCGACTGGCTTAGCAAGGTGAGCAGCTCGGCAAGAAGCCCAACCCGGTCCTTGACGACGACTTTCATCTTGATTTCGATGCTTCCCCTGTCTTCTTTCCACCGGACATCTGCTGCCCTGTTGTCCTCCAGCGTGCTGAGGTTAGGGCAGTCCTTCTTGTGCACGGTGATCTTCTTGTCCTTCGTGAAGAACGCGATGATCTGGTCTTTATAGGCAGGATTGCAGCACTTGGAAAACTTGAGCGGCGCGTGCTTGCCGAGGACCTCAATCTTGTCCAGAAGAGCTGCCGGCGCCAATGCCACAAAATCGTGATGAGCGTCGGAGATGTGGATGTTCAGCGCAGACTTGATCTTGCTCTTCGCCTTGCTCGTCTTTACAAAGGAGAGCCAGTTTCTCGACGGTACGGCATTGTTCTGGGTGTGGATGGTGATGATGTCACCGCTCTTGAGCGTTGCGTCCAGCGGGACGATCTTCCCATTGACCAGCGCCTTCGAGGCCTGGTTTCCAAGGTTCGTGTGGACAGCATACGCGAAGTCCACCGGCGTCGATCCCTCTGGAAGCGAGATAGGATCGCCCTTCGGCGTGAACACGACAATCTCGTTCTCGAACAGGTCCACCTTGAGCGTCTCAACAAACTCCTTCGCTGTTGACGATGTTGCCTTCCATTCCAGGATCTGCTTGAGCCAGCTCATCTTCCTGTCGAATCGCTTGTCCCGCTCTGTCCCCTTATAGCGCCAGTGGGCAGCGATGCCTTCCTCGGCAAGGTCATGCATCTCCTGGGTCCTGATCTGGATCTCAATAATTTTTCCGTGAGTTCCCATGACAGACGTATGGAGGGATTGGTACCCATTCGCTTTGGGCAGAGAGATGTAGTCCTTGAAGCGCCCCGGCACCGGCCTCCACAGCTCGTGGATGATGCCTAACGCGGTATAACATTCTGGAACAGTATTTACGATGATACGGATGGCAAACAGGTCATAGATCTCATTAAAGCTCTTGCTCTGCTTCTTCATCTTCTGGTAGATGCTGTAGAAATATTTTGCCCTGCCTTCCACTTTAGGCTCGATGCCGCGCTTCTGGAGCGCATCCTTTATCGCAGCGATGAATTCCCGCGTGCGCTGCTCGCGCTCCTGCCGCTTTTCTGCAATCGTGTTCCGCAATGCCATGTACGCTTCATGGTCGAGCACTTTCAGCGAGAGGTCTTCAAGCTCGCCCTTGACCTCTCTCATGCCAAGCTTCTGGGCGATCGGGGCGTAGATGTTCAGCGTCTCTTCAGCGATCCGTTTCTGCCGGTCTGCTGGAAGATGGCCCAGCGTCCTCATGTTATGGAGCCGGTCCGCCAGCTTGATGATCATCACACGGATATCCTTTGCCGTGGCAATGAGGATTTTTCTCACGTTTTCCGCGGAGTAATCCTCCTTGGTGGAGAATTTTCCCTCAATCTTGGTCAGGCCATCAACCAGTTCGGCAATCTCGTCCCCAAACTCTTTCCGAAGGTCTTCCAGCTTCGTGCAGCAGTCTTCCACGCAGTCATGCAGCAGGGCAGCGCATATCGTGGCAGAATCAGCCTTGACGTGCGTCATGATATCTGCAACGCCGTAAGGATGGGTGAAATACGGCTCTCCAGAATGCCTCTTCTGCCCTTCATGAGAGTTGTGGGCGAACCAGAATGCCTTCTTGATCAGCGGAACGTCAGCGTTAGGATTATAGTCGAGAACTTTCCTTATGAAATCCTCAAACGACCCATGGTCGACATGGGGCTCCCTATCCTGCTCGGTGAGCTGGAGGTATTGTTTATGAATAATAGTGTCCATAGCACACAAGATTCCGTTTGGTCAAGAACCCTGATGGCACATACTTATTTAAATCTTGCGTGTTTCTGCTCCACCATGAAACCAGCTATCTGCTTAGGCATTGAGACGACCGCTCATACCTTCGGCGTTGGCATTGTGGCGCAGGACGGGAAGATCCTTGCTGACGTGAAGGACAGCTTTACCACCGGGTCCGGCGGCATGATCCCCCATGAGGTTGCAGAGCATCACGTCAAGGTGTGCGATGCCGTGCTGGCGAAGGCGCTTTCTGATGCAGGCATCGGCATGTCAGATATCAGGCTGATCTCCTTTTCCCAGTCTCCTGGCATCGGGCCATGCCTCAAGATAGGAGCGACTGTTGCACGGCTGCTGTCGCATCTTCATGGGATCCCTCTCATCGGCGTGAACCATTGCATCGCCCACCTTGAGATTGCACGGCTTCTTACTCCGGCAAAAGATCCGGTTCTGCTGTATGCTTCCGGCGCCAACACGCAGATCATTGCGTTTGAGGAAGGGAAGTACCGCATCTTCGGCGAGACGCTGGACCAAGGCATCGGGAATCTGCTGGATAGCTTTGCCCGCCACATCGGCTTAGGGTTTCCCGGCGGGCCGAAGGTGGAGCAGCTGGCGTTGAAAGCAAGAGAGCAGGATGCTCCGCTCATCGAGCTGCCCTATGTTGTTAAGGGGATGGACTTGTCCTTTGGGGGAATTTTGACAAATATCGCGCGGAAATGGGATTCTGGAGCCTTCACGAAAGAGGGCTTATGCTTTTCGCTTCAGGAAACCGTGTTCGCCATGCTGGTCGAGGTTTCAGAGCGGGCGATGGCGCACACGGGAAAGATAGAACTAGCCATCGGCGGCGGAGTCGGCTGCAACAAGCGATTGCAGGAGATGTGCAGGCTGATGTGCGAAGCCCGCGGCGCTCAGTTTTTTGCCCCGCCAAATACTGTTCTCATTGACAATGGTGTGATGATCGCTTGGCTTGGCTTGCTGCAGTACAACGCTGGAGAGAGGATGGCGATTGCTGATGCGATTATCAAGCCGTACCTGAGGACGGACGAGATTGAGGTGAGGTGGAGGTGACAAACACAAAAAATATTGACGGAGCTTCTTCCCCACAAGAAAAAACAACATTTTATAAATAAAATAGGCCTTGCTCTCTTTATGGAAAAGAGGTATAAGCTTGTTTTTGATGAGGTTATTGGAAAACAATTAACCAAAGCTTCAAAAAATCAAGCTATCAAAGAAATTCTTCGAAAGATGTTTGATAAGCTTGAAGAAGATGGGCCTGATATTGGTAACCTTCTTGATTCAAGATTGTATCTTTATGAGTTGAAGACGAAACGGCCGCCCATTCGGCTGTATTATAAGCATAATCTACAAACCAATGAAATCTATGTTTTTGAATTTGAGATGAAGACTAGTGAAGATAAGCAACAGAAAACGATTCATAAACTTCGTTTTAAATCCCAAGATCTTTTCTAGTGAGCCGTTTCCCCTGAGATATATGTTCTTCAAATTCCAATAATCGCTTGTATATTTTGTTGTCTCTTAGTATCTTAAGCTCTTCTTGCATTTGGGTATATTCTTCTTTTGGGACGGTAATAGTTTCCATGGAGAATACAAAGTTTGTCGTATTTATATACTTATCGGCTTGAAGGGCTCTGTCCCGAATCTCCTCATGGGCGGTGCTGCTGCCTAGCGACGTGCCCAGACTTTCCAGCCAATACGCGGATACTCGGTGGACGATCGGATAGTAAACGCGAACAGAGCGCAGCAGCACCGCCCATTTCAGAAGGGGAATGGCACTGCTGCGCTCCGTCGGCACATATAGCCGGCCATGAAACCGAGTCTTCAGCCATCGTCCGGGAACGGATGACTACGCTGGGCAGCAGTGCCATTCCCAACATTCGGGACAGAGCCGGCTTGAAGTTAAAAAATGGTATGTGCATAGCATCATTGAGGTCAAAATTCTCTTGTTATTCTCATCGAGAGCGTTGCAGGGGTGTCTCCTTGCGAGATGCTCAAAAATCCGCAGATTTTTGAGCACCCCCTCCGGGGACGCAGGGCTCTTGATTAAAAAACAATGGGCGAACCCGGCGGCAGTCGAGAAAAACACCGTTTTTTGAGAAGACTTTCTACAGAGCCCAAAAAATGCTTAAATTTATATAAAAGAAATATCGCCAAATGAGTTGCTATGGCAAACATTTTTTATCCTGTTGGGCTCTACAGCACAAAGGAAGCGGATACGGTGTATGGCATTCTCAAAAGAAGGGATGAAGACCAGGAGATAACGGTTGCCTTTTGTTCAGAAGGCATTGACAAATTAGCAGCTGAACTAAGCGCTTCTTTACGAAGAGAATACCGTGAACTTTCCAGAATGACTATCGGGATAGAATATCAAGTGCCGGTTATGCGGATAGTGACGGCAAATCACTCGGAAAGAAGTGTTGATGTTTTTGAAGTTCTTGAATTAGAAGAAGAGGAAATAGCGCAATTTGAGCTTAGCCTAAAAAGAAATTTAGAAAAGCTGATGATACCTCCAAGGATAAGGAGAGATGTTGATTAAGCTTCTTCATATAATCCCCATAACACGCTCAAAAAAGATAGCCCCGCCCTTTAGGGCGTGAATTATCTTTTTTGGCGTCCTAAAAATCCACCTGTCAGAGAAAGCGCCCATCAAGCCTTGGGCTTTAGCCCGTGGTAGGGCGCTTTCGGCGGATTTTTATGACATCTTTTTTTGTCACGGTTTTTTGCTTTAACCACCACAACCTTTAAATATAACCATTACTACGGTTATTATAATCAATATAATGGTTATATTATGAACATCGTCCAGTTTTTGAAGAAGAACCAGCTCAGTAGAAAAGTCTTTGGAGAGCGGGAAGTGAAGATTATCGAGAAACAGCTCTATGGCGTTGCCTTAACACAGTCAGAAAAGAACCGCCTTTCAAGAGATATCCGTAAAAAGTTCGAGTTTATCCAGCAAGCAGCAAGGTATGAAGAGGAGTTTAAGCTGAAGAAAGGGGTGGAGATAAAGAAAATTATAGAGGATTCTATAGAAATTATTAAAAACCACCAACTCTTTCCAAAAATAAAAACAATAAAAGTGTACGGGTCCTTTGTCGAAAATAGGTCAACACTTTTCTCTGATGTTGACATTGCCGTTATTTTTGATACTATCACGATAGAAGATGCAACAAAGTTTCGAATAAATGTGTTGGGAGAATGCTCAGGCCGTGCTGATATTCAAGTATACAATGTATTGCCTGACAAAATTAAGAAGGAGATAGATAAAAAAGGGAGAATCGCTTATGAACGAGAGGATAATCGGCAAGATACAACAGATAGGGGTATTCTTAGAGGAATTTGAACCGTTTATCCCTTCAACTCTCGAAGAGTACCTTCAGGATTTAGGGGCAAAAGCAATTTGTGAGAGATATTTTGAGAAAATAGTTGAAGCTATTGCTGATCTCGGGCTTATTATTATTAAACAACAAAATTTTGATCTTCCCGAAGAAGAAAGTGAAACATTCAACATCCTTGCTGCAAAAGGAATAATACCTCCTGATCTTGCATCGCGATTAAAACGTGCGAAAGGCATGAGAAATATTATCTCTCATCAATATGGACAAATTGATGATGCCCAAGTTTTTCATGCCGTGAAAGAAGAGCTGGCTAGCGATGTCAATGCATTTCTTGATGCCATTACCGGAGAACACAAGAAATAACATCCTCACTTATGATACCCCACCCCCTTCAGTATCGTCATCGCCCGATACAGCTGCTCCAGCAATAACACCCTCAGCATCTGGTGGGGAAATGTAAAAGAGGAAAACGACAGCTTCAGATTGCATCGCTTCAAGACAGCCTCGCCAATCCCCAACGGCCCGCCGATGACAAAAACAACATCGCCATTGAGCATCTTTGCCTGAAGAAACCGCGCAAACTCAACAGAGTGAAGTGATTCTCCATCAACGCATAATGAAATAACCGTGTCAGAGGTGTGAAGCTGTTTCATGATGCGCTCTGCCTCTGCATCAAGAACGCGCTGATGGTCATTCCCAACTTTCTCTTCCTTCACTTCGACAAGCTCAACTTTTGCAAACCGGGAAAGCCGTAAAGAATATTCCTCGATGGCGGGCTGGAAGTATTTTTCTGTCAGCTTTCCGACGCAGATGATCCTGATCGCTGCCATGATCTGATCAGCATCGCGGCAGCATTTTCTTGCTGAGGTCTTCTTTTCTCATCAGCAGCACGACGCGGGATATCGGTGATTCATCAATAAGATCATAGCCGCAGTGCTTTCCGATCTCCAGCGCAAACTGCTTCACATCATCGTGGTACGGCATGTTCTCCAGCTTGAGCCGCTGCCGGGAGCTGCCGACGAACATGTATCCCTTCACTTCCAGGAACAGCGGGTTTGCGCGCAAGACAAGCTCGGCATATTTTTCAGGCTCGACCATGTTGTGGCCCTTGACGCAGGTGATGCGGACAACTGTCCTGCATCGTGATCGTGCATCCTTCAGGGCGTCGATGGATCCGAGCAGCTGTTCATAGCTGTCCTTGTTGATGGAACGGTCCACTTTTTCAAGCAATTCTTTGGTAGGGGCATCGAGCGAAAGATAAAGCTGGGTTGGCGTGACTTTTCTCATCTGTTCCGGTGCCTGGCCAGACGTCACCAGAAAGGTGGTTGCGCCTTTCGAGTGGGCGTAATCCAGCATCTCCTGCAATCGTGGATAATAGATCGGCTCACCCGTCAGAGAGATAGCAAAATGCTTGGGAAAGTTGGACTCCTCATATTTCTTCTTGTCCGCCTTGCCGTATCCCTTAAAGCCGATCAGAAGGTCTTTCTGGCCTTCTACCGCCGCGTCAAGGATCATCTTCGGATCGTCTGGCTCGCCGACAAAATCAGAGTGCGCTTTTCCTGTCATGTCCCGCCAGCAGAAGTTGCAGAAGTTTGCGCAGGACAAGTACGTCGTCATCTGGACGCACTGGTGGCTGTTGATTCCGTAGAACTGGCTCTTGTAGCAGCCGCCCTCGCCCTTGATGCTCTTCTTGGTCCAGCCGCAAGGCTTCACTGCCGAATGCCGCCCGATGATCTTGTAGGACTGGCTTTCAAGGCGTTGCTTGAAATTCTTGCCAAAGACCATGTCATCGGAAGAAGTGGTTGGATTTTTGTTGGGGGGGTTCTTGTCCTGTTCTGAGAATGCATCAATGACGTCCTCATCATTCATAGATGATATTTCTGCAATAGGGATGAGCTGTTCTTGGACTTGTTCTTGGGCTGTTTCCATAAAATGTGAAGAAGCCTCTCTGTTTAAATAGGTTTCTGTCGTCCTTCTTTAACACCGTTGGATTTATATAATTCCCTATTTTCCACAATAGAATGCCAAAACTGATAGAACAAACTGCCTCTCGCGAAAGAGCACGGTCACTTCTTGTCAAGCTTGGTGATCTTCATCTTACGGTCCAGCGAGCATGGGATTCTCTTCCAGATGCTGACCGTCAATTTTTTGAAGCTCAAATGCAAGGCAAGAGATCAGATACCATTCAAGGGCTTTTAGGAGAAGTTCTTGGATTGAGTGTGATGTATCGGCTTTTAGAAGCGGATCCAAGTTCTTTCTCTATCTATAGCGGAACTCCTGGGCAAACGGCGCCCCCTCGCTCAGGATATTCCATAACATTTAGAAAGTCAGGAAAAAATATTATTATAACCGACAGAAGAACCGTCTGTGAAATTGATAATCTGGGGATGTATGACGGAATCCCCATCATTTTTGAATCAAAAACAGGAAAAGCAACGGCAACATGGAAGGATGTTGTCTGGCAGCGCCATTATGTAGAGAGATATTTTGGGACCCCGCCTTTTTTTGTAGAGATCAGTACACAAAAGCATCGTAATCTTGAATATCTGGGAGCAGACCGGTATAGGGTGGTATTTCCTCTTCTTGATGAGATTCGCGCAAAAGCCCTTTCTATCGCTTCAGAAGCATGGACGGTGAAATGATACAGTTCGAAAAAAACTCACAAAAACTATATAAAGAAGCCGTTACGCCCAAGCCCTGCGCGCCAGTAGTCTAGGGGCTATGATACGACCTTGCCAAGGTTGTGGCCCGGGTTCAAATCCCGGCTGGCGCAATTATACTCTTGCAAGAATTGGCATCCCCCGTTCCGTTTTCAACATTCTTTCTAAATACTTATCCAGAAACAGCGTAAAAAATACCCGGCTTCGCTCAGCGGGCAGCGATTGCGGCACCGCCACGAATAAAGACTGACTGTTTAAGACTAACCAGTTTAACAAAACCAGCCTTTGGCTGGTAACGGGTTGTGGCGCCGTCGCCTATCGATTTGTTCTTCCAATCCTTTTTTCTTG
>JACPCA010000061.1 GCA_016180035.1 Candidatus Woesearchaeota archaeon | reverse complement strand
CATTGTAACTACACCACGTAAATAAAGATTTATATTCTACAGAATATAGATTTTTATCGACGAGAACCAATCACTTACCGACGGAGCTTTCCACATACGCTGAAAACTCACATTGCTTCAACAACCGTTGGCGAGTTGTGGGGGGATGCCCCAAACGTGCTTATAACTAGTACAGTTATACACAAAGAAAACAAAACCGGCCTTTGGCCGGAACGGGGCATACGCGCCGCCACGATTGCAGTTCTTTATCAATTCCATTTTTTTGCGAGTTATAACCAAAAATAACAAAAATGCCTAAGGGCATTAACGGACATCCGCGCCGCCACGACTGCGTTAGTTCATCAAATTCCATTTTTTTGCTCCTCAACAGTGTGGAGCAAAAAAATGGAATTGATTAGGACTTGCAATCGTGGCGGCGCGTGTGTCCCGTTACCGGCTTTTGCCGGTATTGTTAAATATTCTTGTCTTGGTTCGTGGCGGCGCCGTAATCGCCACCCGCTGAGCGAAGCCAGGTATTTTTTTTGATAGGGACATCCACAGATGCTTGAGAAAAACGCCAATAGTCACTTAATACAACACTACAATCACCGGCCCAAGAACAAAGGCAAGGCTGATCGTGAAGAGCATGATGGAAGATGCGAGTTCTGGCGATAGTGACCAAGGTATCTGCGCTTGCCACTCCCCCTTCTGGCCAAGAAGCCCGGCAAGGCTGGCAAGGAGGGTTCCGGCAAGCATGGCTTCCCATGCCTCAACGCCAAGCACAAATCCAACCAGGATCGGCAGGAAGATGATCACCACGCCAGGAACAGCCATGGCAAGCAGTGATGCACGAACAGAAGCAGCGATGCGGGCGTCAACACTGTTGCAAGTGATGGCACGGGCGAATGCGGTTCGAGGAGCGCTGTTGCGAGCATTGTTTTCTGCATCGCCACCTGCTGCCTCGACAGCAGAAGAAACAGCTGCAAGAACCAGGAAGGGAAAAGCTCCACCAGCCAAAGCGCCGAGAAGAACGCCAGTGTTCGCAAGGGAGACGCTCCTGGCCAGAGAAACAAACAAGCTGGACAGGAAGGCGATGGCCGCAAGCAGGCTCGCCCACCTGCTCAAGACAGCGGCAGTCGTGTCAACACGTTCCCAGCCAGCGCGAATGGAACTGATCACGCTGCTTGCTTTTCCATTGATGGCGCTGCTTGCTCTTCCATCAATACTGTTTGCTTTCGTGCTATTCGCTTTTCCATCATTTCCATCCCTGAAATTCCTGCCACGCTTTCCGTTCCTGCTATCGCCAAGCTGAATCTCCCCCCACACGGTGGTTGACGTGCAGATGGACAGCCAAAGGCCAGCAAGCGACAGCATGCCGATGGATGCTATGGCGATGCCGTACAGTCCGGCAAAAAAGAAGGAAAGATACAAGACAAGGAGGAGCGCAAGAAGCGGGATGAAGGGCGCTGCAGCGCCATGCCACCAGGTGCGCAAGAGCGTCCGGAGGGGCAGTTGGGATGATCCTTGAGATCCACGGGGGCGTGCTTCGCGAAGAAACTGCTGATCCGGAGACGGCCTGCTTGGAAAAAACAGGGCTGCCACCGAACAGATACTGCCGCAGAGGAACGCAAACCACACGCCAATATTCCCCACAGACCTGCCGATGAGATAGTACGATGCAAGAATGGCCAGGAGGCTGGCGATGATCATGCTGTTCCGGACGGCAGAGCGAAGCTTTTTTTCTGACGAGGAACGGACAGCAAAACTGGCGAGAATGCAGGCGATGATCCCTGCAGCCAATAGCTGGAGAGGAAGCAGGATGCCCTGCTGTCCAAGCTGCGCAGGGCTCAGCAGCATGGCTGCGATAGCGCCTGCTGCAGCGCTTCCGAGCATGGCTGTCCCCCTGGTGCAGAACGAAGAGATACGCGTGCCAAGGCCGGCAGCAGGCAGGATGCTGCTGCTCATGCTGAAGAAAAGCGCGGCGGCGCTTGCGCCGGCAGCAAAGCCGATGAGCGGGGCAGGATCCCGAAAAAGAGCATACAAGAGCGTGATGGCAAGCAGGCCAAGGCTGAGGCTGCCAAAGCTGGCGATGGTCCCGGACGAGAACGCTGTTCGCAGGGCAGCATTCCATCCTCTGCCTGCTGCTTCGGCAGCACGCGGCCGCGCCATGTCCGGCAGGACAAGCCCTGCATGGCAGGCAAGAGCGATCCAGCTGGCGCCAGCGGCAAAAGAGGCTGCAGTCCTCCAGTTTAGGATGAAGAGGAGAAGCGTGATGATCCCTGCTCCGATGGCAAGAACAGCATCATTGCGGAACAAAAATGCCTTAATCTGCTGAAGAAACGCATGAGCCATCTCTGACATGAGCTTGCTTCCCTGATTTTCTGCAAGAAGCAGGCAGGCAGCGCCAAGCGAGAAAAAAATGGCAGCAATAGCGGCAGTGAGTATGAACAGCATCATGACAACCCCCGATGCGGAGGAATCAGAGCTTTCTTAAAAATATTGTGATGGCAGGTTCTGTAGAAAATGTATACTTATACGGGGCGCCGCCGTGGTTTTCTTTGAAAACTTTATTTTTTCCCCACCTCGCCCGGGCAGGGTGGGGAAAAAATAAACTTAAACCAGTGGTTTAAGCGCGGCGGCGCCCTAAATCTGTGTTTTTTAGCAAAAAACAGCGATTTGACGTCTGGCTATAAAGAAAGATTTTCTACAAAGCCGGTGACAACTGTTGGGATGGCTCGACCAAGAATGTCAAAAAATTCCCTGAAAATCTATTCCCCGGCTGCCTCAACCTGCGTCGTCTCTCCTTTCCCAATAAACCGAAGCGACAGCTTGCCTTTAAGTGGTATACATTCAAATCCACCGCCAACGGTCAGCGGGTCAGCCACAAACCCTTCGGGAGCCTTATTCTCGCGCAGCAGGAAGATGTTTTCAACTGTTCCTGCCTCTGCTGCTTCCCTGCTGTTGGCAGCAACCGCATCCGCGATCAGCACGCCGGCGCCGCTGGCAAGGTTCGGGTCTTGCGAACATGGCGCAGAAACGCAGTACTTTTCGGTATCAATGAAGCATATCCTGGTGAATTCTGGCGGGACAGAAAAGTCCTGGACTGCCTCTCTCCCAAATGGCGAGTTCCGGTCAATGGCGTTCTGCAGGCTGTTCTTGAACGACAAGGCCGATGCCTGCTCCCCTGTCTTAGACAGCGCCATAATCGCCTTGTAGCCGAACAGGAGCACGAGAGCAACCAGCACTGCCGTGGCGACGTAGATGAAGATGTCATTAGCCTGCCCTTTGTTCTGCTGCTTGTCCAGTAAAGCCATCTGTATCTTCTGGTGTGCCGATTTTATAAAGATAGCGGTAATTGTTTAGCTTTTCGATCAATCTCCAACTCCTTTTTTATCGTATCAAGCTCTTCTTTTTTTCCAGGCCATTTCCCGAAAAAAGAGAGCAATGATCTCTTTTCACCAGCTTCCTTTATCATTATTTACCTCGCCTCAATGACCAGCTTGTCTGATTCCGGATGAATGTACGCTTCTTTGCCGTCCTTGAGCTTCAGGTAATCAACAATCCTTTTTGGGATACGGACAGCGAGAGAGTTTCCCGTTTTTGTTATCTTCGTGACAGACCCAAGCCCCCAGATTCCTTTTTTCTTGGCGGCTTCCTCAATTTTCAGTGTTGTTTCAGAATCCGTAAACGATTCTCCACAGGAATGGCAGGCATCAGCAGGGAATTCACCAAGGAAAACACCGGAGAGGAGCTCTTTTTTTAATTCTTTCTTCAAGGTTCCTTTGTCGCATGATGGGCATCTCATATTCTTCACCATTCCTCAATTTTTAAGTTGGGAATTTCTAGAAAATGCTTTTGATTCCGTGTCACAAAGATTTTTCCTTCAGCTTTTGCGATAGAAGCAATAAAGAGATCGAATTCTGGAACAGGTTTTCCCTTTTTTTTGAGGAGACACCAATCCATCCCAAATAATACACAGCTTTGCTCGCTGACAGGAAGGAGCTTCACGCTTTTTTTGAAGTCACCGATAAGCTGAAGCGCTTGTTCTTTTTTTGACGAAGCATATGCTCCTTTATAAAGTTCGAGAAGGGATGGCATTGCCATACTCACCTCCACATTCAAATCCTTAAGCTTTTCAAGTTGTGTGCGGAGCCTTTCATCGCCCCGAAAGAGATCGATAATGATGTTGGTGTCTAAGCAGTACATATCAATCAAGGGAGATATGTCGCGTTTTGAACGCTTTTCGATCAATCTCCAGCTCCTTTTTTATCGCATCAAGCTCTTCTTTTTTTCCAGGCCATTTCCCGAAAAAAGAGAGCAGCGGCTTCTTCTTTTCTTGAGCAGCAAACTTGCGAAAGAGCTTGGAGAATGATTCGTTATCCCCCTTGATCTTCATCAGGTCTTCGTACACATCATCAGATATGGAAATAACCTTTGTCATGGCTAGGATTGTATACATACATGTATATAAATGTTTCGGAGCTGTTTCCAAATCTCTCACAACCTTAATAAATACCACTCTATACTCTCTTTAGTATGGACATCCGAAGCATCCAGCGGACAGGGAGCATGTTCTATGTCTACCTGCCGACGAGCTGGTGCAAGACGTGGAACATACGATCAGGAACGAAAGTGCAGCTGAATGTCACGCCAGAAGGCAAGCTGCTCGTCTCCCCGGCCCTCCAGGAGGAGAAGCAGAAACATCTGGAGATATCCGTCGATGAGGATGACCTGCGCATCATCAACAAGCTCATTGTCGCCTTGTACATCAACCCTGCAAGCTCGTTCAAGATCCACCTCAAAGAAAAGCTGGACCAGGCAAAGCTTCTCGACCAGAAGCTCCTCGTCCCCATCGAGCTTGTCGAAGTGGAAGGCAAGACCATCAGCTGCGAATCTTCCATCTCTGTCAGCGACCCGCACCTGCTGCTCAAGACCATCCTCAACAAGATCAAGAACATGATCATCGTGATGACAAACAATTACAACAGCGAGCTCATCATGAAATATGAGGAAGAGATCGATAGGAACAGGCTCCTCATCGAGAAGTCTGTTGTCAGCGCGCTGGTGCATAACCACCCCCATCATGCCAAGACGATCAACCTGTACTATATCAGCATCATCGCCAAGCAGCTCGAGAGCATCGCCGACCTCCTCATCCGTGTTGATAGGAAGGAAAGGGCATTCTTAGAAGATGTTCTGGAAAAGATAGGCCAGCTCAAGGACATTCTCGGCGACATGGCAGAAAAGAATGTTGAGGCAAAGACTGCCATCGCGTTCTGCAAGGAGGTCTCTTCGATGAAGGATCTTGACGTGGCCAGCGTCAAGCAGTATCACAAGCAGCGCATCAAGGAATGCTTTGTCAGCATCTCCGAAACACTTATTGATCTGGCGATAACGAACGAGATGGGGAAGTAGCGGCAACCACCTTCTTCTCAATGGCAGCGAACAGTTCAGAAAGGCTGGAGGTGGTAGCATAAGGGTTGCCTACTGCATGCTTGCCGCATATTTTTTCAGGAAATATGTTCATGTCTCCGTCGTCGTCAAAATCAAATTTTTGACTAGCTGCTTGAGGAAGATATTTTCTGACAAGCCCTGCCATATGCTGAACTTTCTCGAGCTGATCTTGAGAAACCATTATCTTCTGATCATCATAATCATAGCTGCTTGAATAAAGCAGAGTGCCTGAAGAAACGCCAGTCATGTTCTCCACTGCGCGGGCAATCGAAAGCTGAAGATCACGATACTTGCCATCAAACTCCAGATATAAAAAAGCGCGTAATGAATCCTCCTGCTCTTTATATTCCTCTTCACGTTCAGTCGATTCAACAATAGGGGCAAGCGTATTCACTGAATCAAGCATGGCATATGCTGAAGCTATCCGGAAATCAAATGCCCTGTTTCGATAATACGCCAACAGGGATGTTGGGATGTAGAACTGGCTATCCCGGTTTTCTGTCCGCTTATCGTTAGCAAGAACCTCGTACATGCGGGCCGTTGACATCATCTCATAGAGGAGTGACTGCAGGTCATGGCCATCATGAGGCTCGCCATCAACACCAGGCAAATCCCTTTCAACATCATCACTATCCAATTCGCGAACAAATCCGAAATGCGCTCCATCAAAGGCGTTATACGCCTCCTCATCACTAAGCTGTTTTGAACTGCCTTCTGTTGAATCATTTGCCGCATTCCTGACGCGAGTATCAAGCCATGTCGGGTCGACATACGTCGCGCGAACAACAAACGCATTCCCTTCATCAACCAAGGTGCTGACCAGGTTCCAGGCATGAGGAAGCTGAATGACATGATCATACTGCTGGGATGAATAAGTCCTCATGTTCGTATTTTTCAGCCTTGGATTTAAGCCCTTGAGGACATTGAAGACAGCGACATTCACCGCGGCATAATTGCGGCAGACCCCTCTTCCGCCTTCAAGAAGGTCATCAGCAGGAAGGGAATCGATAGCGTCAGCCTTCTCATTATGAAATCGTTCGCCACGGTACGCTCTGGCCAAAGCCTCTTCAAGAGGGATTTTTCTTCCATTCTCCTTGAGGATCATCTCTTCAGCATAATCCAGCTTTGATGCAACGATGCGGCCGCTCAACAGGACAGCATCAGCAATCGGCAATTCAGCGACCTGCTGAGCGGAATATCCAAGCTCTTGAGCAGCTGCCAACACCAGTTCCTGAAGATGTGCCGGATCACGGACAGGAATCATGGCATCTTTGCGAAAATGAGGCTCTTCGTCTGGACAATGGGCCATCTGCTCTTCCAGCTCATCAGTCTTTATGGGGAGGCGGAGATATTCGTCAAGAAGGCGGTCTTCGAGAACAACTTCAGGAGCGTCAGGTGATATGCTGGATGTTGCGCGCTGATAGGCTGCAAAGGTTGACGGCGAAAAGGAATGGGGGCGATAGGCTGGCTCTTCCTGCTGAACCTTCTTTTCTTGCTGAACTGGCCGGACAAAAGGATCGCGCGTGTCAAGAACAACAGGGTCTTTGGGGGTATTAGGTATGCCCGGCGACATTTCTGGGGCAGGAACTCTGCATCCCGCAGCAAGGCCAAGGCCTCCGAGCCCAAGAAGTTGAAGGAAGGTTCTTCGTCCAAAGCCGAGAGGTGGTGCCATTATCATTCTATGGGAGGGATACTTATAAAACTTTGGCAGAAAGCTGATATGGAATTGAAAAAGGTTTTTATACAACCCCTATTCTCCTTCACCGCATGTCCATTGACGAAACTGTCACGCTTGTTGATCTCCGTGCAAATGGCACAGCGCATCTTACTGTCGGAGGAAAAGCCCAGATGAAGCCGTATGGCCATCCGCTCCAGAACCCTCTCACTGGGGGCATATTTCTCGAAGGGACAGCAAACCCGTTTGCAGAACCAGGAAAATCCTTTTCAACTCTTGAGGGCGCAGAAACTTATATCACTGCACTCCACTCCCTTAATAAGCTATTGGGATATGCCAACGACTACTCGGCAATCCCTGCTGCATCAGAGTCAGGACAGCGAAGAGCTCATCAGATGATTGCACTGGCAGGGCTTCTTCGGGATGACAAGTATCTTGCGGTCCTTCGCGGCAATCCAGCAGCAAGGCCGTATATATCTCTTCTCACCGTTGAGCCGGTCACCTTCTCCGAAAGAGCAAGAGAGATAGAGATAAGAAAGACAGGATAACGCATCAGCTCTGTAGAAAATCACGGCGGCGCCCCAAATCTGATTGACATTCTCGATAGAGCTGATGGAAAACTATGGCATCTTGCCTGAAAATACCGCATCAAGCCCTTGTCGGATCTGTGAAAACGATCCAGTAAAGTAATGGCCACTCGGAAAATGCACGGAACAGTCGAACCCTTCAGCATAAGGCCGCCCGAAGAGGGTGCTGATAAACGCAATCTTTGGCACCTGAAGCCCATTCCAGAACCCTGCATAGTCCGATGATGGATCAAGAAGGGCGATGCCCTCAAGATGGGGATAGGTATGCTCCCGCAATTGGTCGAGAGCAGCATTGGTTCCTCTGGAATGGGCAATCACATACGCTGCCTGCTCTAAGCTTGTCAGATCAGAGGGGGCAACAAGCTGAGGGACAAGGCCTTTTCCTGAAACGTACCGGTGAAGAAAGCCATACAGGGCATCAGCTCCATCTGGATGCAAGCGGAGAACAGTTTCAGCGCCTTTGACGATGAGTGCGATGCTCATAAATCCTCACCCCACCAATTCCCCTACAAAAATGTTGTGGTTGGACTTGCGTATCCGCACACTCACCTTGTCGCCGACAGCGACTGTGCTGTCACAGGATTGGAGCAGGATTGTTCGTTCCTGGCTGGCGGCAATCCTTTCGCGGGGATACCGCCCTTGGCAGACGATAGTCGCGGACACCACATCGTCACGCTTGAAGGGCCGCGGCAGTTCCGGCGTTGATCCCAGCGGCGTGCTGTCAAGGAGCGTGATGCCATGCCGCTTTTCGAGCAGCTTCATCTGTTCCTCAAACTTTTCCCACGGCATCGGCTTGACTGGATTTCTCCCGCGCGGATTGGTCATGAAATTTTGGACGCCGACGCTCGTGCAGCCGATGCTCTTGGCAAACTCGATGATTTTTGGAAGTTCTTCTTCGTTCATGCCCGGGACAAAGACTGGCGTGAGGAGAACATCCCCCTTTGCTGCCATATGCTGGATGTTCTTCTTGACGCGCTCGACGTCATACCCCTTTATTCCCATCACCAATTTCGCCTTCTCCAGGTCGATGGCAGACAGGGAGACGTGAATGCTGGATAATCCGGCGCGGTACAGCTCATCAATGATGGCAGGATGCAGAAGCATGCCGTTGGTGATGAGCACGATGTCTTTGGCGCGAGGGATGCGGGAGACGTCAGCTACCAGCTCCACGAGGTCCTTGTACAAGGTCGGGTCGCCTTGGGGGTTGAGGTAGATCGTCATGTCCTTATCCTTCACGGCCATCATTTTTTCAAGCTCCTCGACGAGATAGTCTTTCTCGACGACAAAATCAAGGATCTTCTTTGAAGAAGGGCCTTCATCCACGCTGCAGAATACGCAGTTGGCATTGCAGCTCGTGATCGGCTTGATCTCCAGCAGCGTGCTGCCCTTGTCCACGATGCCAAACGACAGGTTGCCGAGAAGCGGGATGCCGGAATTCTTGTGGACATACACTGCGGGGTTATCATTGATCCTGTTCTTCAAGAGCAGCATCGACCGTGCGAGAAGGAAATTGAATTTTCTGCCGGCCGACTCTTTGGAGACAGAAGAGAATTCGATGGCATTCGGAGACACCGACCATGGACTGATTTTGTCCAGGCTTGCATAAGCGAGGTCAGCATAAAAAAGGTTCAGCAGGGTGAGGCGGACCGTTCTGTCACCAGGACGATCGTCAAAGGAGAGTGTCTTAAATTCCAGCCTGGCGCGTGATGGCAGGCCTTCCGCTATTTCGGATTCGGATTGTGCAGGTTCGGAAAGCATACCTGTGCCAAAGCAGCGCGGTTTATATAGTTTTGTGGCAAGATTCGCTTGAGGAGTTTTGTGCGAAGCGAGTGCTGAACTGTATTTTTAATCACCTGCATTTTTAATCACCTTTTTATATCCAGCCATATCCTCACCTGCATGGGGGATGATATTGAACTAAGCTACGAAACCCTGTTTGATCTTTTACGCCGTGAAAAGAGCAGGGAAGAGCTTCAGGAGATTGATCCCTCCTTGTTTGAGAAAGCTGCCAAATACATCATAAAAAAGCAGGATATTCTCCACACCGGCAAGCTCAGCATGGAAGACATGGAAAAGCTCAGCCTCCAGCTCCGAAATGTCCGGAAGATTGTAGAGGACCTTTATCATCGGCGGGAAAAGAAGATCATGGACATGGCCCTTATCAAGAGCAGGACAAAAGATTCCATCATCAGTACGCGGTTCCTGCTCCCTAATGAAGAAGATGTCCTCGGCAGGGTCAGTACCATCCTGCTCGATCAGTTCAGAAGCGTCATTGAAAAAGACCTGCCGGTATTTTCTTCCCCGCCAGGCTTATCGTACGGCATCGCTCCTCGGCCTGGCATCCAGCAGGTGTTGGCAGCTGTGCCGGCAGCGCAGCCAGTGCAAGAATCCGCTGCAGCAACCCCTGCGAAGGCAGCATCCCCCCGAGAGGAGGCCAAAGAGCCTGGCCAGAGCCTTTCAGAACCAAAAGCTTTTAAAGAGAGCGTTTCTTTCAGCCAAAAAAAGGTCGTTGTCCGGTTCATCACGCCAACTCCCAAGTTTGTTGGCCCGAACCTGGAAATCTATGGCCCGTTCCAGGAACAGGACATGATTAGCCTCCCGGAGCCGATTGCGGAGATTCTCCTGGAACAGCGCAAGGCAGAAAAGGTGGAGTCATAGGTGGAGTCATAATAGGGTCATAGTAAAATAGGATCATACCAGAACATAACCAACAGAGATAGGATATAACTCACAGAGATTGATGGCATGAAACTTCCAAAAACAAGAAAACGATACTGCCCGTATTGCAAGAAGCATACGGATCACACGCTGAGCGCAGCCAAGAAAAAAACTGCCTCTTCCTTGACGTACGGTTCCAAGCACCGTGCAAGAAAGCGCGGCAAGGCGCGGGGCATGGGCAATCTCGGCCGATACTCCAAGCCAGCCGTGACCAAATTCAAGATGACTGGCAAGAAAGCAACCAAGAAGACCGACTTTCGGTATCAATGCACGGCGTGCAAGAAGAGCCACGTTCAAAGGTATGGAATCCGCGCAAAGCGAGTGGAAATGGTGTAATACTGATGTGCCATATTATGCATTGTACAAAACAGAAAAAGAAACAACTACAACGGATGATCCCATGAAAATCGCACAAGTCAAGGAACCAACCAGCAAGTTCATCAAGGTCCGCTGCCCCAAATGCAAGAACGAGCAGATCATGTTCGGCAAGGCAGCTACCCGCGTCCAATGCCTTGTCTGCGCCAAGCCATTAGCAGAGCCAAGCGGTGGGAAAGCCAAGATCAAGGCGAGGATACTGGAAGTGTTGGAGTGAAAGGACGGGTATGATTGCTGTTCTGCAAGAAAGAACACAAAAATTTAAATAGGGATTCTCTTTATGGTGTGCTATGGCCATCGAAGAATATGGTTCAGCGATGATCCCCGTCTTTGTGACATTAGGGAGCTTGGGCATTCTTTACCCGTACTTTGTAGAAGGAGCAATCATGTTCTCTTTTGTGCTGGTAATCGCCTTATTCCTAACAGGAAAAATTTTTGAAAAAATAAGGCTACGAGGCTACTATGATGCAGTCTTGGCCTCATTGTCCATCATATTTGCGCTTGTTTATTTCCAGAAAGGATCATTGACATGGATAATCACCGGTATCATCGTGCTGGTGATTGCCATGTACACCATTTTTCTTTCAACGCAGGAGATAAAATGCGCTTCTTGAAAGCGATCTCTGCCTTGAACAAGAAGGTGCCTGTTCTTGTGAGATTTATTATCAGCCTCATGCTATTTAATGTCCCGCCAGTAGCGTATCTAAACAAGGCGGATCCAACCATCGCCCCACTCTATGTGGCGATTGTCTTTCTTCTGATTAACATCACTGCGTTGATAGCTTATTTTAAGATTAAAGTTGTTGAAGTTGAGTCAACATTCGGAAAGATCAAGGTGCAAAAGTAGGGTGTGGCCTGTCCAATGGAGCGAATCATCCTATCCGGCTGCGTCATCCTCGACGGCGAACGGCTTCTTCTATTACAGAAGAAAGAGCATGGCCTGTACCAGTTTCCCGGCGGAAAAGTAGAAGGGGGAGAATCATTGGAACAGGCGGCCGTCAGGGAAGTGAAAGAAGAGATTGGATGCGATGTGGCGCTTATCAAGGATCTTGGCTATCATGATTTTGAGGACTTTGGCAAGGCGTATCGCAGCCACAAGTTTCTTGCGAAAATAAAAGAAGGGCAGAAGCCAAGAATCGCAGAGCCGGACAAGTTCAGCAACATGATCTGGATGCCGATACGGGATTATAAACAGTATAAGGTTGCGCCGAATGTGAAGATGGTGTGTGAGAATTTTATTTCAAATACCCTGTTTTCTTAATACCGTATATGCCTTCAAACATATCAATAAGTCTCTGTTGATCATATCCTCTAAATAATCTACTTACTCCTGATCCATCTTGGAACTTCTCTTTTGATGTGCCTTGAACAAAAATATCTAATCCCTCTCCTTCAAACATTGCCGCGACAAGATGCTGTTTGATCGTGTCATAACTCGTCAGATGCGGAATTTTTGTCATTACTCTTGCGATATCTCTGTTAAAATATGGGGCTTCCAATCTTAATCCATAATATGAAAATATTTTCCCCATCCTTGCAATAGCATGTTTAGGCAATCCACCTCTTCCTAATTGCCTGTCAGTCTTCTTTAATCCAAATGTCAATGCTTCTCTGAAATTAATATCTCCCTTATCATCGGTAGCATAGCCAGAATCACGAGGATTATAGCCATAGTCGTTAATCATTTCATTCGG